>JBILRD010000166.1:0-5397 GCA_044372845.1 Saprospira sp.
ATATCATGTTGGAAGAGGCTAATCAACTTGAAAAAAGTATTTTGGAAATGGTAAATGCAAAACTTTAATTAAAAAAATCTGTTTTTATCATGGAAAAAACCAGGGTTGATAAATGGTTGTGGGCGGTCAGAATTTATAAAAGCAGAACGATGGCTGCCGATGCTTGTAAAAATGGAAAAGTAAAACTAAATGATACAATTTTGAAACCCTCTTCCATGGTCAGCAAAGGAGACATTATTTTTGTAAGAAAAGATCATTTTAACTTGAGTTTTAAAATTGTTGAAATCATTGATAAAAGAGTTTCAGCTAAACTTGCGGAGCCTTGTTATGAAAATATAACGCCTCTTGAAGAGTTAAATAAGTTTAAAAACTGGTTCTTGACGGGCAGGCCTAATGAGTTCAGGGATAAGGGAATGGGAAGACCAACTAAAAGAGACAGAAGGAATATTGATGAACATAAATCTGATTTTTATGAGGAGGATTTAGAAAAATCAGATGACGTTACTGAATTTTTTAATTTTGATGAATAATTTTTAATGAAACTTGATCCGGAAATATTAGAAGCTGCCTACACCAATGAAGGCAAAGACTTAAGAACAATCTGTCATGAAGAAACAACATTGCTTGTCTTCTTAAGACATTTTGGTTGTACCTTTTGCAGAGAGGCTATGACTGATATTGCAAAAATCAAGAATAAGATATCAGATTTAGGATTAAAAGTTATAATGGTACATATGTCCCCCGAGGAAGTTGCGACCGAACATTTTAGAAATTATAAATTAACTGATGTTGCCAATATCTCGGATCCTGATCTAAGTCTTTATGAATATTTTGGTCTTTCCAGGGGAACTTTTGGACAACTTTACGGCCTAAAAGTATGGTTGCGTGGAATTAAAGCGGGGTTGATTGATGGGCATGGCGGACCTAATATAAAGAACAAAAACTGGGGAGATTACAGTCAAATGCCTGGTCTGTTTATATTGAAAAATTCTGAAATCAAAGCAACCTATAAACATGATTCAGCAGGTGACAGACCTGATTATCTAAAATTTATCAAAAAATATCTTAAAGTAAAATAATCTCTAATCTGTCTTCATCAGATTTCCACTCTGTAGCAACATATCAAACTCCGTGTTTTTAGCATTTAAAAATGCATCCTGTACTGAGTTGATACTCCTGATATAGTTGATTTGAATAGACCTAAAATCAAAGAAATTCAAGGTATTAGCTTTAAAACGCTCCTCAGCAATTGACAAATTTTTTGTTGAATTCTTCAACATTTCCTGACTCAAGGTCAAGACATTGCTCTGGTTTTGAAATTGATTGTATGAAATTTTTAATTGTTGGGACAACCTTCTTTCAATATCACTCAAATTGAATTCGCTGATTTCTTTTCTGATTTTAGAAACCTCAATGGCTCGTTTAATTTTTCCACCATTGTAAATGGTATAGTTCAAACCAATATTTAATCCTGTGTTAGTCGTCGATCCTCCTCTCCAGTCATTTGGAATTTGAGGTTGCTTACCTTCGATCCTTGAAATAACGTACTGCTCTGAAATATTTGCACCAATAACAATTCTTGGGTACTGGTTCGCTTTTTGTAATTCAATATCCAATTCAGACAATCTGATTTTTACTTTTTCAGCTCTTAATTGTCTGTTATTATTTCTCAGCGCCTCCAATAATTTATCGTAACTATATTCAGGAAGAAGATAATTTAAACCGTCAACCAATTTATAATTAAATGGAATTGAGGCGTCTAAACCCATCACTAGTGATAAATTCTGAATAGCATTGTTATAATTTGTTTGCTGTAAAAGGTATTGAATGGAATCATTTAAATAAGCATCTTTTACTTGTAACAAATCAAATTCCAAGGCCTGTCCAAACTCTTTTCTGGCTTCAATATAGCTGATTTTATCTCTTGAATATTTAAGTAATTCAGAAAACATCTCAAGCCTTTTTTGTTGAACCAAGACATTATAATAAGCCTTTGACACTTGCAACGCTATGTTATCAATTATGATTTGAGCATCTGCATTACTTTGATCTACTAAAACAGAGAGTTTATTTTTATTCGTTTTAACTCTTCCTCCATCAAACAAAACCCATTGTAAATCCAAGGCAATCGAATTATTGGAACTGACAACATCGGCACCATTTAAGAAAGAGGTGGGGTTTTGAATACTGCTGTAAGTATTGTTATTATTGATGGAAGAGCTAATAGTAGGCATTTTTCCGGCTTCTCCCCAATTGTTATTTTTCTCGGTGATAGAAATATTAGACTGCGCAATTTTTAGATTATAAGCATTTTCTAGTGCTATTTCTATTGCTTTTGACAATGGCAATTGAGATTGACCAAAAATTGAAACGGTTAGTAGGCAAAAAAATATTAACAGAACAATAAATCTACTCTGCATAGCTTTGATTATGAATTCAAATATTAAATTAAGTTTAAAGTTAGGACTAATGCAGTAATTATTTTCTCTTATTCGAAGAAAATAGCTTAAAAGCTTTAATTTTGCTCTTTACTTTTTTCATAAATGAGTACAATTGACAAAATAAAGGAATTGGAACTCCTTTCAAAAAAATTAGAACCTGGTTCTGAACTTAGAAAGGAATGGAGAGATGCTGTATCAGATTACGCTGAAGATTTTCTAAACAACATAGAAAACATCAATGCCTATGTGATAACTGAAGACAAGGGTCGTGCTTTGTTGGATGCGCCAATCGGTGAACCAAAAAACATGGATTTTCTTCTTGATCTTTTAAGGCATAATGTTGACAGACCTGGATTGAATCCTGCATCGGGAGGTCACTTAGGTTACATACCTGGTGGGGGTCTTTATCCATCAGCCTTGGGAGATTATCTGGCGGATATTTTCAATAGATATGCTGGAATGTTTTTTGGGTCCCCCGGAGCTGTACGCATGGAAAACCAATTGATCAAATGGCTTAGTCAACAAATGGGCTATCCAGAATCTGCTGCTGGAAATCTAAGTTCAGGTGGTTCAATAGCCAATCAAATTGCTTTGTGTACAGCGCGAGATGCCAACAATCTACTCTCCTATCAGATACCAAATGCAGTCATTTACACCAGTGCACAGGTACATCACTGTGTTCACAAGGCAATCAATATGGTTGGTCTCAAAGAGACTGTCAAAAGAAATATTGCTTTGGATGATCGTTTCCGAATGAGAGCGGATGATTTAAAAGCATGTATTATTCAAGATGTTAAAAACGGATTAAAGCCTTTTATGGTGATTGCATCTGCAGGAACCACTGATGTAGGAGCCGTCGATCCATTGGATGAAATTGCTGATATTTGTGAAGAGTTTGGAATTTGGTTCCATGTTGATGCAGCTTATGGTGGATTTTTTAAATTAGTGGAAAGCTCTGAAGCGCTTTTTAAAGGAATAGAACGTTCTGATTCTCTCGTTATTGATCCACATAAAGGTCTTTTTCTACCTTACGGAACAGGGGCTGTATTGGTTAGAAACGGCCATTTACTTTTCGAATCCCAACATTTGACAGCAAGTTACCTTCAAGACGCTTATTATGATGTCGAAGAAGTTTCTCCTGCAGATTTATCACCCGAGCTAACTAAACATTTCAGAGGATTAAGACTTTGGATGCCACTCCAACTTTTCGGAATCGAACCTTTTAAAGCCGCTTTGGAGGAAAAATTATGGTTGACAAGGTATTTTTATGAAGAAATCCAGAAAATGGAGGGATTTGAAGTTGGCCCTTACCCTGAATTATCAGTCATGGTATATAGATATGTACCAAAATCAGGCAATGCTGATGAATTTAATGCAAGATTGGTAGAAGAAGTAAAAAAAGACGGTAGCGTTTTTCTTTCATCCACCATGATCAATGGTACATATTTTATCAGACTAGCTGTTTTATCTTTTAGAACTCATTTGTCTACTATAGACAGTTGCCTAAGCGTATTAAAAGAGAAAGTAGAAATATTAAAAGAGGAGTTTAAATAAAAAATATGATTCAAAATTATTTTTGGGAACTTATTGACGATAGTATAAAGTATTCCAAAGGAGATCGAAAATTACAATTGGAATTTATACAAAATAAATTGGAAGAGGAAACTTCTGACACTATCAGAAGATATTGCATTTATTTGACAAAATTGCTAAAAGAAGCCTGCAAGGAAGATCTCTGGGCATCTTTCTACACTATGAATGGAGGCTTTGAAGAATGGGGCTTTGAAGACTTTAGGTATTGGTTGATTGCTCATGGTAAAGAATTTTGGGAAAATACTTTGAATGATTCCATCAACTTTCTTTATGAGCAAGTTAATTTTGAAGAAGGTGAAAATCCGGAAGTGACTTTTTATGAATTTTGGTCACTGTTCAAAACCACTTTTGAAAGAAAAAGCGATTCAGCTCTAAGTAATAATATGGAATGGATTAAATCTTATGAAGAAGTTCAACTTTGCGAATTAGCCCTTGAAAAGGTAATGCGTCCTAAGGCCAACAATCATATTATCAGAAAAGAATATCCAAAAATGCACGACAAGTTTTTTCAAAATTATTACTACTTGTTAAAGCTATATCACGAAAAGAAATAAAAAAAAAGCCTTTCGCGAGAAAGGCTTTTTTTTATCTTAAAACTTGCAGAGCAATTGCAATATCACTGCAGGTTTCAGTTAATTTTTTCATGACATTTTTTTCAAATTGACTCTTTTCTTCTCTTGGTAATTTCCTGACTCTCTCTTGTACTTCTTCTACTTTTACGCATTGTTGAGTAGCTCTTAAAGCACTCAGATAATCTTTTTTAGCTGCTTCTTTAGCTTCAGGACTAGTAGCCTGAGTATAGGCAGATGAATATTTTTCTAATTTATTGTTGTGACCGCAATTACAATATCTATTGGCCACTTCGTCAGCAGTTATTGAATTTGTATTATTGTTCTCAATAACAAAGAAAGAAAAGAAGAGCGTTATCAGTACAAATACTTTAGCCATTTGGGTTTATTTTAGTTTGTAATACTCAAACAAATATAGAATACAATTTTAATTTCTTAAAATAAAAAACCTTAATGTTTACTTAATTTCCACCATGAATAATGTGAATATTGCCTTTCAAAGGCTTAACAGCGGGACATTGCAAACAACTTTGGATAACTGAACAGGTATAAAAGTAAACGTCTTCAGCCAATAATTTTCCGGTATTTTGATCTTTTCCATCCCACATAATCTCGGGATTTTTAGTTTGAAAGACCTGTTGTCCCCATCTGTTAAATACTTTAAAATCAACCTCTGCAATAAAACGGTATGGTAAACAAGGCTTGTAAAAATCATTGGCTCCGTCATTATTTGGAGTAAAAACATTCGGAAGCTCATAAAAAGGACAATTGTCTGTTCGAACTACTGTACTAGG
>JBILRD010000165.1:0-5397 GCA_044372845.1 Saprospira sp.
CTACAGCCATCAAAACGGTTTCAATCGCCTCTTCATTTGATTTAAGGTTAGGGGCAAATCCGCCTTCGTCTCCTACATTGGTAGAATAGCCTTTGCCTTTTAATACTTTTTTCAACTCATGGAAGATCTCTGTACCCATTCTCAATCCTTCAGAAAAAGAAGCTGCACCAACCGGCATGACCATAAATTCTTGTATATCAATGGAATTATCGGCATGACTGCCTCCGTTCAGGATATTCATCATGGGAACCGGAAGTGTACAAGCACCAATACCTCCCAAATAACGATATAATGGAAGCCCACATTCCTGAGCAGCTGCTCTAGCTACAGCCATGGAAACTCCAAGAATGGCATTGGCACCTAATTTTGACTTATTAGGCGTTCCATCCAGAGCAATCATCATTTTATCAATTTCAATTTGCTCAAAAACATTAAAACCCACTAGTTCTTCAGCAATATTCTCCACCACGTGCATACAGGCGGTTTGAACACCTTTGCCCAGATAACGCTTTGGATCAGCATCTCTCAATTCTACCGCTTCGTGTTTTCCAGTAGAAGCCCCTGATGGAACGATAGCACGACCAATATTTTGATTGGACGTAACAACTTCTACTTCAACAGTAGGATTGCCTCTTGAATCGAGCACCTCACGTGCGAGAATTTCCTGAATAACCATATTTATTTGATAATTTTAAGATTTGAAAATGCAGTTCTCCACTCTATAATCAACTCAATCACTCAACTTTATCGCAAAGATATTTATAAGTTGTATAATAAGAATAAGTAATATTATTTTTTGATTAAATTATATGACATTGTTTTCATTAAAATCTAATCTTTACAATCTCTGATAATGGCATAAACTTTTTATATTTGACCTTGTTAAAAAATCAGAAATTTATTTTTAAACCGATAAAATTTACAATTATGGCTTTCGAATTGCCTAAACTACCTTATGATTTCAATGCGCTGGAGCCACATATCGATGCTCGTACGATGGAAATTCACCATGGCAAACACCATGCTGCCTATACTACCAATCTGAACAACGCGATAGCAGGAACAGAATGGGAAGGAAAATCTATTGAAGAAATTCTTAAAAACATATCCAAAGCTCCAATGGCTGTTAGAAATAATGGTGGCGGATTCTGGAATCACAATCTTTTCTGGGAAGTGATGTCTCCTAATGGAGGCGCTGAACCTGCCGGAGAAATGTTGGAAGCTATCAACAGAGATTTTGGATCCTATGCTGTTTTCCGTGAAAAATTTACTGCAGCAGCGACGACTCGTTTTGGTTCTGGCTGGGCTTGGTTGTGCGTAAACGGGGGCAAGCTTGAAATCTGTTCTACTCCTAATCAGGATAATCCTTTGATGGATGTTGACAGTCGTGGTTGTGGTGGAGCTCCAATCCTTGGTTTAGATGTTTGGGAACATGCTTATTATCTCAACTATCAAAACCGTCGTCCGGATTATATCAATGCTTTTTACAATGTCGTAAACTGGGCAGAAGTATCCAAGAGATTTGCTTTAGCGAAATAATTTAAATACTCCATTTAATATGAAGGTTGTATCTCCAAAGATGCAACCTTTATTTTTTACCCTCATTGACAAACACCTGATAATGTATTTTCACTTTGGGCTCCAGCGATTTTGACACAGAGCAATATTTATCGAAGGAAAGTTGTGCTGCCCTTTCAGCCTTTGAAGCGTCAATATCTCCTTCCAGATAAAAATTCACAAAAATGTCTTTAAAAGGATTGGCATCATCTTCTTTCACTCTTTCCCCAATTACTTCAGCCCTGTAGTCAGTTATTATTTGCTTCTGTTTTTTAAGAATGCTGACCATATCGATAGAGCTGCATCCTGCGACTGCCATTAGTACGAGTTCCATAGGGCTTGCCGCCAAATCATCTCCACCATGTGCAGCACTGTTGTCCAAATAAACCTTATGCCCCCTTTCATTGCTCAATTCGAAATGATAGTTATCGTTAATTCTTTTTAAGTGAATTTTCATAGATTTTTGGAACTAAAATTATCCATTACTTTACCTTTCTGCTCAACACCTTAAAATGGAAGGCAGGGTATTCCTCCTTGTTTATCAAATCATTCTTCAGTGCTTGACGTAATTCAGGAAGTGCATGAAATGGTACAGCAGGATAAGCATGATGTTCGGCATGATATGGCATATTCCACATAACAAATTTCACGAATGGATTAACATACATGGTTCTTGTCTTTTCCATGATGGTACCTTCATGAGTTAATCCATTATGCTCAGGGACAAGGTAAATTGCTAAAAAACTATGACCAAGAAATAAGGCTGTATAAATTCCCCAGAATCCCGTATAATAATTGATAGCCAGATAAACTATTATTGCATGAACCAAAACAATTGTTAATGCTTCAAAAAAGAGAGCTCCTCTTACTCTATTCTTCACAAATGGAAAAGTCGCCTTTTTAATAAATTCAGGCAATCCGATTAGTGAAACAAAAAGCATTACAAACTTAATAAAATACAAAGGCATGCCAGTAATCCAAACAATGTAGTTAGGCAGAGAACTAACCGCTGCTGGCATAGGTTTACCTCCAAAACTAATTTCAGGATCTTTGTGTGGATCATGAGTATAACGGTGATGGGTAAAGTGAAATTCCTTGAATAAAACAGAAGGGTAAAGTTGTACAAATCCACACAATCTACCTGCAATAACATTCAATGCCTTACTTTTAAACGCAGTAGCATGAGCAGTTTCATGTTCACAAGCAAAACTACTGCAAAATCCTATTGCAAAGGCTATATGTGCTGACAAGGCAAAATACCAAGGTTCAGACCATGTAAGTACAACAGCTGCAGCTGAAATCAGAATAAAAGAATACATCAAAGTAAATCTGAAAATCGCGTGATAATCACTCTTTTTAATCAATTGATGTAACTTTTCCTGTGGAAGATGTTCGGTGTCATAGAAGCTGTCAATCATGGTTTTATAGTTTTTGGTTTGAATAAAAATAAATCCAAAATATCAAAGAATCAATATTTTTTTAAAAATTCTATGCTTAAATCAACCAATTCCTGACTATGTTGCGGTAATTCCTGATTTTCAGAAAATGGATGTTTTCCTCCAAAGACATGATCGGCGCCCTCGATCCATCTTAGCTCAGTATTTTTAGCATATTTTTTCAGATATTCTGCTGATGTTGTCGATACTGCAGGATCTTTAGTTCAGTGAATGATCAAAAGCGGTTTATTTAATCTTGACAAGGCAGTTTTAATAGAAAACAGATCCTGATGCTTTATGAAATCCTCATAAATCTGATAGTAAAGCGGCATTTCCTGACCGGTCCTGGTATTGCTGGAATAGATGACGCCATTCAATTTCCATTGTTCCAATTTTTCCACATCCTGCCAGGCATAATCCAGTTCATGAACAGCGGCCCAGGTTATTACTGAGGATATTCTACTTTCTCTTTCAGCAGTTAAAATAGCTATAGGTCCTCCCCTGCTGTGTCCAATGATACTGATTTTGGATTGATCAATTTTATAGAGGTCAGCATTTTCCAAAAGCCAGTTCAAAACAGTTTGAGTATCTTCCAGTTCAATACTGAAATTATTACAACCAAAGGCTTCGAGATCGATAAACTCTGTAGGATTGTCAACAGAAACGCCATTATGAGAAAAATTGAATTTCAGAAAGGCAAATCCCATTTTTGAGAACTCTTCAGCAATATTATGCCAATGTCCCCAATCTTTAAAGCCTTTGAAACCATGAACAAAAATAATACAGGGTCTTAATTCTTGATTAAGATCATGATCAGGAAGATATAAATCAAAACCAAATTCCCTTCCGCTTGTTCCTATCAAAGACTTATTATCAATAATTTTCATATTTTTGCAGGATTGAAATTGTATAGTAATATTACAATTTTCCCGATTAAAAAACTCAAATGATACTTAGAACTTTAGAAGAAATAAAGGCTCCTATTGAAAAAGAACTGGAAATCTTTGAAGAGAGATTTGCCCAGGAACTTAAATCCAATGTTTCCTTATTGGACAGTATCATGCGATTTGTTATCAATCGAAAAGGGAAACAGGTAAGACCGCTTTTTATCTTTCTCTCTGCAGAAATTTGCGGAAAAACGAATGAGAATACCTATCATGCGGCTTCACTGATTGAGATGTTGCACACGGCTACACTTATTCATGATGATGTCGTGGACGATTCGATGCAACGCCGAGGATTTTTCTCTTTGAATGCCTTGTGGGGTAACAAAGTTGCTGTTTTGATAGGCGATTACATGCTATCCAAAGGACTTTTGCTGTCACTACAACATGGCGCTCACAATTTGTTGCATATTTGTTCTGATGCTATTCGAGAGATGAGCGAAGGAGAATTGTTACAAATCGAAAAAGCGAGAAAACTGGATATCAAAGAGGAGGTTTATTTTGAAATCATACGAAAAAAAACAGCTTCACTGATCGCCTCCGCCTGTGCTGCAGGAGCTGCATCGGTTGGTTCTACCGAGGAAGATATTAAAAAAATGTTGTTGATGGGCGAGAAAATCGGCATGGCCTTTCAAATCAGGGACGATCTTTTTGACTTTGGAGATGGTGATGCCGGAAAACCACAAGGTAATGACATACAGGAAAAGAAAATGACACTGCCATTGATTCATGCTTTAAATTGTGCCGAAAAGAGCAAAAGGAACTACATCATCAATATCATCAAAAACGAAAATACGGACCCTAAAAAAATCCAGGAGGTAACAGAATTTGTCATCAACAGTCCCGGAATCGAATACACGAGACAAAAAATGTATGACTATAGAAATGAGGCAATTAAATTACTGAGAAGTTTCCCGGAAACAGTTGCCAGAAAATCGATGGAAGATTTGATCTTCTTTGTTACCGAAAGAAAAAAATAAGTCATGAAAAGAATTATAATTTTAGCTGCCATCTTCTCCTCAGGAATCCTAGTCTCCTGCAACAATCAGTTAAGTCAATCAGAAAATGATAAAACAATAAAGGCAAGTCAAATCGAGGAGGAACTTTTCAATGAACCCTCAGATAGCGCTACTGAGAAGCTTTTGGTTGGCGAATGGGAGCTTAGGGCTGTCAATGGAAACAAGATAGAGGAGCAAGAAAATCCTAGAATTTTTAATTTCAGCAGTGATGGTGTCGCCAGTAAATCTTTCAAAAAAGATTTAGCAAAATGGCGAGTCATCATAAGAAATAATCAGAAAATTATACTGCTAAAATCCGAAACTATCGAAGAAAGCATCATCAAATCGATCGATTCAGAAAGATTGATAATAATCTCAGGTACCGAAGAAATCAGCTTGCTAAAAATTTCTAAATCAAAATAAAATTTTCATGAATCCCATCCAGTCAGAATTTGGAGGCAT
>JBILRD010000167.1:0-5341 GCA_044372845.1 Saprospira sp.
TCTGTTTCTTTTGCTCTGGAAGCAGCTGAACTTATTGATATATATCTTGATAATCAATTTTTTGCCCAGATAAATGCTTCAAAACAATTCACTATTCCTAAATCAAATTATAATGTAACCATTAAAGGGTATGGTTTAGAGAATAGCTTTTATGAAATAGAATCGGATACTGTTATAAATGTTAACCTTAATAAAAATCAGTGGCTGTTCCTAAATCAATCTGTTAATCTTAATCCTCAGGAACCTGTATTTGTTAATCTATATTTAAGTCTAATGAATGATCAAGGGAATCAGATTCAAATATCCAGTGATAGTAGTTTCATGAGAGATTCGATTTATGAAGCATTGTCAGAAACTATACATTTTTCAAGAAACAACAATCAAAATAATGACCTAACGGCTATAAAATGGATTGTTGATAAACAACTGCCTAACGAGGCGTTGTTTTTAAGATGGGTAGAGGCTAATGAAATTAGGTTTATGCCAATTGACAATCTTGGAAATGATAATTATTTTGATAAAAAGTTCCAATTGCTGAGTCTAAAAGCTTTAAAAAATGATTTTAGCTGTACTTTGGTAAAAAAGAAACAACAGCAAAATTTAGATAGTAATACTAACCAATTATACATTTTTCCTAATCCAAATCAAGGAACATTTACTTTGTTTATTCCTGAAATTGAAGGCTCTGCACAAGTCGAATTGTATGATATACTTGGACGTAGTTTATATTCTTTAAAGCAATTAGATTGGATAAACCATTCATTGCAAATACAGATTGATGACCTGAATCCCGGAAATTATATAATCAGAGTAATATCTGGCGAACAGTGGTATAGCTCTAAACTTACAATTTCAAAATAGGTTTTTCATTGTACTAAGAATCGAATTCACTTTTATATTTTATTTAAATCTACCTGTGTTTAATACTTAAGGATTAAAAATATTAGCTAATAATCTCTTTAATCCTTGTTATTATTTTTATTTCATCTGCTTCTTGGATTTCAAAGTCAGCTTTTTGATAAAACTGCATTCTTGTTTTTAGAAGCTCAATGATATAATTATGAATTTCATTGTCACTTTTTTTCAACAATAATGGTCTTTTTTCTCTTTCATTTATCAATCTTTCAATCAGTATTTCGATAGCAGGGTTTAAGAAAACAGTAATCCCGTTCCTATTCAACCATTCCATGTTATCAAAGAAACAAGGAGTTCCACCACCGCAGGCAATGATAGTTTTTTCTAAAGCACTGGTTTTTAAAAGTGCTTCTCTCTCTAATTTTCTAAAATAGTCTTCCCCTTTTTTTTCGAATATTTCAGATATACTCATGTCTTTTTTTTCGATTTCCTTGTCAAGATCGATATAATGTAATCCCATAGCCGAGGAAAGTAATTGACCGATATGGCTTTTTCCCGAACCCATGAAACCTATTAAATAAATTCTAGAGGATATTTTGTTTGACATGGAAGCAATCGAATTAGATTCTTACTAAGATAAAAAAAGGAAGCCCTTTGTAGAACTTCCTTTAAAATAATTATTTGATCGATTATTTAATCCAATTTAAGGCATTATTCACAAACTGAGTTAAATCTGCACCTTTTAGCATTCCCTGTTGTAAACGAGCGAGGTTATATAATTGTTCTGCTTTGTTATCGTCATTTTGAGAGAGGATCTCAGATACCATAGGATGATTGCTGTTGATAACAACATTGTAATACTCTGGAAAATTAGAATCCATTCCTTGCATCATGGACATTTCTCTCATTCGGCGCATAAATTCAGGTCTTGTAATCTGAATCGGGAAAGAATTTGGAGAAAGAGCCTCCAATTGTATGGTAGCATTACTGTCCTTGATAACAGATTTGAAAAGTTCTTCCACTTCTTTCTGTTGATCTTCACTCAATACAGAATCCGGATTATCCGCTTTTTTTATCAAATTGTCAATGGTGTCACTATCCACTCGGATAAATCTGGTTTTTTCCAGTTTTCTCTCCAGATTCTGAATAAAATGTGAATCGATGATCGAATCCAATTTCAAAACATCATAACCTTCAGCTTTTGCAGCCTGAATGTAACTGTCGTGATCCTCAGGGTTGTTAGTGTACAAGTAAACTACTTGTTCGTCCTTATCAGTTTGATTTCCAGAAACTTTTTCTTTGTACTCGTCCAAAGAGAAATAATTTAAATCAGTATTTTGAAGCAAGGTAAAAGACGGTGCTTTTTCGGCAAATTTATCATCCGTGATAAATCCATATTTAACAAAGACATTCATACTTTCCCATTTTTCTTCAAAAACAGCTCGGTCTTTTCTGAATAGTTCCTGAAGTTTATCAGCCACTTTTTTAGTAATGTATTCTGTTATTTTCTTGACATTCCTATCGCTTTGAAGGTAGCTTCTGGATACGTTCAAAGGAATATCCGGAGAATCAATTACACCATGTAATAAGGTCAAAAATTCAGGAACAATATCTTTAACCTCGTCAGTAACATAAACCTGATTACTGTAAAGAAAGATTTTATTTTTCTGTAATTCTGGTTGATTGGTTGCTCTTGGAAAATACAAAATTCCAGTCAGATTAAATGGAAAATCTATGTTCAAATGAACCCAGAAAAGGGGAGGAGCACTATAAGGATGTAGTTCCTGATAGAAATTAAGATAATCTTGATCTGTCAGTTCATTAGGTTGTTTTTTCCATGCTGGATTAGGATTGTTGATGATATTTGGAATTTCCTTAGTTTCAAATTTAGGTTCTTCACCTTCATTTTCTGCAGGAATTTCAATGCTTTCTTTTTTAGTTCCGAACTGAATTTCAACAGGAAGGAATTTACAGTATTTACTAAGCATTCCTTCGATTCTGCTTTTTTCTAAAAATTCCTTATCCTCTTCATTGATAAATAATACGACATCAGTTCCATGCGCTGCTTTTTCAATATTTTCAATAGTATACTCCGGATCCCCTTCACATGACCATTTTACCGCCTGAGCATTTTCTTTGAATGATTTTGTAAGTACTTCAACCCTTTTTGAAACCATGAATGCAGAGTAAAATCCCAAACCAAAATGGCCGATGATGGCTGCGTCATTTTGATATTTTTCCAAAAATTCTTTAGCAGAGGAAAAAGCAACCTGGTTAAGGTATTTGTTTACCTCTTCTTCTGTCATTCCGATACCACTGTCACGAATGGTAAGGGTGCCAGCAGTTTCGTCAATAATGATTTCGATTTTAGATTCATCTAGATTACCATTGAATTCTCCTCTTCTGGCAAGAGTTTTTAATTTTGAAGTGGCATCAACCGCATTGGAGATTAGTTCACGCAAGAAAATTTCATGATCTGAATACAAAAACTTTTTAATGATTGGAAAAATATTTTCCGTTTGAACCGAAATAAAACCTTTTTGCATATGTTGAATTTTTAAAGTTAAAAATTAAAGTTCTCAATAACTTAAAATAATGACAAAATACTGTTATCCAACAATGTTCCAATTAGATGATTCGTGACAAAATGACAGATAGCCTGTGAGGATTTTTTAAATAGATAACAGATGAATTTCTCAAACTTTGAATAATAATTGTTAACAAAAGACTACTTTTGCAAGTGTTTATTATTTCAATAATTTCAATTCTTTTTTGAGTATGAGAGCTTCAAAAATGGCCGAAACTTTGATTGGATCAGAGATCATCAAGTTAGCTGGCGAAATCAATGAGAAAATCAAACAAGGTGAAAAGATTTACAATTTTACCATTGGAGATTTTGACCCTTCTTTATTTCCGATCCCAATAGAATTAACAGATGCGATTATTGAAGCTTATCAAAAAGGCCATACGAACTATCCAGCTGCAAATGGGATTGCAGAACTTAGAAATTCAGTAGCTGCTTTTATTAAAAAAAGACAAGGGCTGGAATACAATCCAAACGATGAAGTATTGATTGCTGGAGGAGCAAGACCTTTGATTTATGCGGTTTATCAAACAATTTTAGATCCTCAGGATAAAGTTATTTTTCCTGTACCTTCCTGGAATAATAATCACTATTGCCATTTGACAAGAGCTCAACAAATTGTCATTGAAACAACTCCTGAAACGAACTTTATGCCGACAGCAGCAATGATTGCGCCACATATCAAAGAGGCCGCATTACTTGCTTTGTGTTCTCCACTTAATCCAACTGGTACTGTTTTTAGCAAAGATGCTTTGCAAGAAATTTGCGATTTGGTGTTAGCAGAGAATATTCGTCGCGAGCAAGAGGGTATCAAACCATTATATGTTATGTACGATCAGATTTATTGGGTATTAACTTATGGTAATACGCAACATTTTGATCCGGTTTCATTATGCCCTCAACTGAGACCATACACAATTTTTATCGATGGTTTGTCTAAAGCATTTGCAGCAACTGGTGTTCGCGTTGGCTGGACTGTAGGGCCTAAATTTATCGTTGAAAAAATGAAATCTATCTTGTCTCATATCGGTGCCTGGGCTGCCAAAGCCGAACAAGTGGCTTCCGCGGTCTATTTGGATCAGGATGTTAATGTTGATGCGTATTTGGTTACCATCAAATCAGAATTGGAACTTAGATTACAAACTATTTATAATGGTTTGATAACGCTCAAAAATAAAGGTTTTGATGTCGATGCCATTGCTCCACAAGCCGCCATTTATCTAACGGTTCAATTTAACTTAAAAGGGAAAACTACACCTGAAGGTAAGTTATTGGCTTCAACCGCTGATATTACGTCTTATTTGTTAGAAGAGTCAAAACTGGCTATTGTGCCTTTTTATGCATTTGGAGCTTCAACAGATTCAACATGGTATAGACTTTCAGTGGGTACTTGTCCTACAGAAGAAATCGAAACGATGTTGAATAGATTAGAAAATAGTTTGAGCAGATTAAAATAGTTGCCTATAAATTTTTCAAAATAGATTTTGAAAAATTTAAAATAGTAGCTGTAGCTCCTTTTTGAGTATTAAAATATATTTCAGCTTTTTTGGCTGTTTCCTTATAACCCGGCGATTCAATAATATCTATGAAGTCGCTGGTTTTTTTTATCTCAAATGCAACTTTTTTTTGGATCAGGTCTCCAGCTTCTTTAAATTTTTTATGGTTTGGTCCAAAGCAAACTGGAATTTGAAAGACAGCTGCCTCTAGAATATTGTGAATTCCTTTTCCAAATCCGCCGCCAACATAAGCTAAATCTGCATAGCGATAAAGTTTTTTCAAGAGACCAATATTGTCAATGATAAGAACTTTAGACTGACTGAAATCTATATCCCGAATTTTTGAGTAAAAAAAAGGTTTAGAATTTTTATCAAAACTATTATAAAGATTTTGTAAATGGTTTTT
>JBILRD010000170.1:0-5317 GCA_044372845.1 Saprospira sp.
TCCGAAGCTAATGAAAAAGAAAAAATATCATTTTTTGAAAGGAAAATAAAAAGATTACCTCGCAAGCCAATCAGTATTTGGGAACCGTTATTATGGTTGTTATTTTCTATACTTGTGGGATATATCATATCCAAATTATAAACTTTTTAAAAGTAAACTCATTATTTATTTCTATATTGTGATTAACATTAGATCCTGAAATAAAATAATATTGACCTGTTATTTATGAGAAAAATTATTATTTTTCATGTATTCATCTTATTGACAATTGGCCTTAAAGCTCAGCAATTGCCTCAATATAGCATGTTCATGCTGAATCCCTATCATTACAATACTTCCTTTGCTGGTCTTGATGAGTCCTTAAGTGCAACTGCAGTCTTCAGAAAGCAATGGGTTGACTTCCCTGGTACACCACTTAATTTTAACTTTAATACCCATTTGCCTTTAGTTTTTATAAACAGCGGTGTTGGGCTTTCTTTTGAACAGGATATTATTGGGGCATATTCAAATACCTATGCAAAAGCATCCTATAATTACATAATGGATTTTAATTCAAAATCAAAGTTGTCGTTTGGGGGAGCCTTCAAATTTATGCAAAAAACACTGGATGGTACTCGTCTTAGAGCACCAGATGGTGACTATGAAAATGGATTAGATCATAACGATAATTTTATACCACTTTCAAGAGTTAGTAACCAAGCATACACATTTGATGCTGGTATTTACTACAAAGATGATAAATTTCAGATAGGAATTGCGGCTAATAACATTACGGCACCAACACTTAGATTTGATGCTAGTACTATTCAACAAATTCAATATCTTAGGAATTTTGTAGTAAATGCATCATATTCATTTAATGTAAATGAAGATTTTATCTTAGAGCCGTCTGTGTTGATTAAGACAGATATGATAAAGTATCAACCTGAATTGGGATTGTTATTAAAGTATCAAAACAAATTTTTTGGGGGATTGTCATATAGGGGGTATAGTAAATTGACAAGTGACGCTGTTGTACTCTTAGCGGGTATGCAAATCAATAAGAATTTTATGTTAGCCTATGCCTATGATTTTTCTATCTCAGGTTTGAAAAATTTTAATAGTGGTTCGCATGAAATAATACTTAATTATAATCTAAGAAAGGAATTGGGTAGAGAAATTCCCGCTAAAATAATTTACAATCAGAGATTTCTTTAGACTTGTATTCCAAAATCAAATGATATTTTTTTTATTAAAAATTACTTTTATCATTTTTATTTTTATTTTTGTCATCCATTAAAAAATAGAGTTTAAATTCTGTGGCCATAATATCTGATATTATCATAGACTTATAAAAAGTTTTTAAAAAAAAATAAATCTGCAAAATATTACTTTAATTTTTGCGTTAGAAGTTCTATATTGTGTCACTGTTTTACAAAACAGAGTACTTAAAGCCTTTTTTGATTGTTAATATTCAGCAGCTAATTACCATTTGCCTTTAGGTATATTTAGCATAAACTGAAATTATTTTAAGAAAAAATACGTGTGCGAACATGAAAAAGAATCAAGTATTAGCAGTTCTAGCTGGAACTTTACTCATGGTGGCTTGTGCGCCAAAAGGAGGAGATGGTCAGTTGACAGGTGTATTAGATAGACCATCTTGGCAGCCAATCAATCCTTATGGAATGCAGTATATTCCATCCGGAACCTTGCATATTGGACCAAGTGATCAAGATATCACAAGCACCCTTGTTGCTCGTCCAAAGCAAATATCAATTCAAGGTTTCTTCATGGATGACACTGAGATTACAAATAACGAATATCGCCAGTTTGTTCATTGGGTGAGAGACTCAATTGCGCACATGCAATTAGGACACAATATTGATTATCCAAATGGAGTTAAAGGTGTTGATTGGGAACAAGAGCTAGATTGGGCTCCAGGTGGAGAGTTAGATAACATGTTTTTCTCTGGAAATGAAATGCTTGGAGGCCAACGCTGTTTAGATATCCGTAAATTGGTTTATGATTATCAATGGTACGATTGGAGAAACGCTGCCAATGACTTTGACTGGAAATCTGATAATAATCGTTTTTCCAATAAAAAACACAACAGAGCTGAATATATTAAAAGAGACCCTGTAAGAATCTATCCTGATACATTGGTATGGGTACGTGATTTTACATATTCATACAACGAGCCGATGACACGTAATTATTTCTGGCATCCGGCATTTGACGACTATCCAGTTGTTGGTGTTGCATGGAGACAAGCTATGGCTTTCTGTTATTGGAGAACAAATCTTTGGGATGTTTATTCTGAAGTCAAATCTGAAGATTTCCGTTTACCTACTGAACATGAATGGGAATATGCAGCAAGAGGAGGCAGAGAATTAGCTCCATATCCTTGGGGTGGATATTATGTAAGAAATGCAAAGGGTTGCTTATTAGCAAACTTTAAGCCCGGTCGTGGTGATTATCCTGCGGATGGTGGTTTATACACAGTTAAAGCTGACGGTTATTTTCCTAATGATTACGGCTTGTTCTGTATGTCAGGGAATGTTTCTGAATGGACTTCATCTGCTTTCTACGAAAACGCTTATGCTTTCGTTCATGATCTTCAACCTGATGTTCGTTATGATGCACAAGAAGAAGATGTTAATACCTGGAAGAGAAAGGTAATACGTGGTGGATCTTGGAAAGATATATCTTACTATATCCAAACTGGCACTAGACATTGGGAATTCCAGGATACTACTAAATCCTACATTGGTTTTAGATGTGTACTTACCTTCTTAGGAAGATCAATCAATGATTTTTAATTGAATTTTATTTCCTGTTTATTTAATTCTATAACCTTTATTACTAACCTAAAAATTTTAGAATCATGAGTTTTATTCATTCTAGTAGTTTTGCTTATGTTAAAAACCTAGTCATCGGAGTTGGTGCTGCTGTAGTTCTTATTGGTGCTCTTTTCAAAATTATGAGCTGGCCTGGCGCTAATGAAGCTTTAATGGCAGGTTTGTTTACTGAAGCTGGTCTGTTTTTGATGTTAGGTATTTTACCTCCACACAAAGATTATTATTGGGAAAAATTATATCCAGGATTGGATGAGCATGGCGGAGTAATTGAATCAGGTGCAAATTTTGATGGTGCAGCTCTTAACAAAACTCTTGATGGTCTAAAAAATGCTGTAGGTACTATCAAATTAGATACTACAGGTATGGAAGCTCAACAGGAGAAAATGGTAGCTGAATTACAAGTTATGGCTAAATCTATGTCTTCTCTAAAGGCTCTTCAAGAAGCTGATTTTACTGAAATCAAAACACTTACTCAAGGTGCTGGTAAATTTGCTGCAGCATTAAACCAAGTAGTAACAAGTATTAGTGATTCTTTAAAAGATACAGAAGTATACACAGAACAAATGGCTTTAATGAGCAAAAACTTAAAAGAAATCAACGGTGTATATGGTGGTGTATTTGAATCAGTTTCTGCTCTTGGATCTTCTTCTGAAGATGCTAAGGCTTTTGCTGGTAACCTTTCTGAAACTAATCAAAACTTACAAAAACTTAATAATGTTTACGGTAATGTTTTGGCTGCAATGGGTCAGAAATAATTATACCAATGTACTATAAAATTCCATCACTGGAATTTGAGTTGAATCATATTTAAAAAACTAATACAATAATATATATATGTCAATTCCAAAGGAGCCCAGGCAGTTGATGATCAACTTGATGTATCTGGTTTTGACGGCGATGCTTGCATTGAACGTTTCAGCCGAAATTATCAACGCCTTTTTTATGCTCGATAAAGGTATCAAACACACGAATGAAATCATAGATGAGAGTGTAGTCTCTACGATTGAGATCATGAAAAAAACTGTAGATGAAGGTAAAAAAGACTTAGCACCTATTGCTGAGGCTGCTGCTACAGTTCCAGACAAAATCAAACCTTTTATTGAGAAGATCAATGAATTAAGAATAGCTATTACTGACGGTTCTGGTGGTATAAATTCTACTGCAGATCATCAAGATAAATGGAAAGGATACGGCTTCAAAAAGATAGTCGTTACTAAAGAAAAGAAACTTGACGGTAAGCCTGTAGGTTACAAAGACAAAGACGTAACCACTCGTATTTTCGTAGAAAAAGGAGAAGGTGAAAAATTGAAAGCAATGATCGCCTCTACACGTTCTGAATTACTTAAAGTTGTAGACGATTTAGTAGCTGAATTGAAAGCTAAACCTATCAAAGGTGTAAAATTAGATGAGGCAACTATTGAGAAACTAAAGAAAGAATTAGTACTTGAGAACCCGGATGATGAAGTATGGAAATCAGCTGGTAAAAAGAACTGGTCAAGCTTTGTATTTGCTTACATGCCAGTAGCTTCTTGCTATCCGTTATTACGTAAATTTGAAAATGATGCAAAAAATGCATCGTCTCAAATCGTAAACTTCTTAGCGTCAAACATGGGTAATAAAGTGTTAACTTATGACAAGTTTGATGTATTTTCTCAGTCTCCAAAACCTTATATTTTATTAGGTGAAACTTATGAAGCTGAAATTGCATTAGGTGCGTTTTCAAGTCAAGCTAAGTTCTCTGTTAATGTAAATGGAGCGAACCTTGCAGTTGATGGTGCAAAAGCAAAATATTCTTCAAAGCCTTCATCTGTAGGAACTCAAAAATATCAGGCTACAATCAATGTAGTAAATCCATTAACCGGTGAGACAGAGACTGTTAAGAAAGAGTTTTCTTATGAAGTTGGAGTTCCTTCCGTGACGGTTTCTGCTGATCAAATGAATGTATTCTACATTGGTGTTGATAATCCTATCTCAGTTGCTGCGGCTGGTATATCTTCTAATGACGTACAAGTAAGTTTAACAGGTAAAGGTGGTGGAACTATTAAAGGTTCTGGAAACAAGTTTACTGTTAATGTTACTCAACCTACAGCTGCTGGTGAGTTCTGTAATGTTACAGTAACTAATAAAAAGACTGGAAAGCAAATGGGTTCATATCCTTTCCGTGTTAAGAAAATCCCAACACCACAAGCTCGTCTAACAAATAATAAAACTGACGGTAATGTACCTAATGGTGAAATGAGAGCACAGAGAGGTTTATTAGCAGTATTAGAAAATTTCGATTTCAATGCTAAATGTGACATCGTTAGTTTCTCTATGGCATATATTGCTCCAAGACAAGATGCTGTTATTTCTCAGAATAGCGGCCCACTTTTCCAAGGTCAAGTTTTAAGTGCTATACAACAAGCTAAACCTGGTGCAGTTTACTATTTTGAAGATGTTAAAGGTCGTTGTCCTGGTGATCAGGCCGCTCGTAACCTTAA
>JBILRD010000172.1:0-5297 GCA_044372845.1 Saprospira sp.
AACAAAAGAATGGTTTGAAGCTGAACCAGACGGTGATTTAAAATAAAATGATAATTATCATAAGTAATAAATATTAGATATAAATTTTAATTATTTGGGTTTAATAGTTTGATTTAATAGCAATTATTTCAAACGTTACACCTGTCTGATAAATTTTATAGTACAATTTCGAAAACTTTTTAATATGAAAGGAATTGGAATATCTGTAAAATTGTTTTACATTAGCGTAACTGCTTAATGTTTTAATAACATTTTGCTTTTCATCAACCCTGCAATTAAATATTATTACTTAAGACATTTCAACTTGGTCTAATTATGTTATATAACTTACCTGAAAACGAGGCTTCTATCATCAAAGTACTTGGTGTAGGTGGAGGTGGCAGCAACGCTGTATCCTACATGTACAAGCAAGGTATCGTTGGTGTGGATTTTGCCATTTGCAATACAGACAATCAAGCAATGGACATGAGTGCTGTCCCTGTAAAAATTCAACTGGGTATGAGTTTGACAGAAGGACGTGGAGCAGGTTCCAAGCCAAATGTTGGTCGCGAATGTTGTATAGAATCCTTGGATGATGTAAGGTCATTCTTTTCAGATAACACTAAAATGCTATTCGTAACTGCGGGCATGGGTGGTGGTACAGGAACAGGTGCTGCTCCCGTAATTGCCAAAGCTGCTCGCGAAATGGACATTCTGACTGTTGCTATCGTTACAATGCCTTTCACCTTTGAAGGTCGCAGAAGAATGCAACAAGCTATGGAAGGATTAGCTGAACTTAAAAAGAATGTAGACACGCTGATTGTCATTTCGAATGATAAACTCAGAAAAATCTTTGGAAACTTATCTCTTACAAGTGCCTTCGCTCAGGCTGATGAAATCTTAACTACTGCAGCAAAAGGTATTGCTGAAATCATTACCGTTCCAGGTTATGTAAACGTTGACTTTGAAGACGTTAATACCGTCATGCGCGAGTCTGGAGTTGCTGTAATGGGAACAGCTGTGGTTGAAGGGGATAACAGAGCAAGAAGAGCCGTAGAAGCAGCTTTACAATCGCCACTTCTTGAAGATAGCGATATCAAAGGTGCTAAACACATTCTACTTAACATCTCTTCAGGTACCAGAGAAGTTACTATGGATGAAATATTCGAAATCACAGAGTACGTTCAAGAAGAAGCGGGTTACGGCACTGATTTGATCTGGGGTAATTGCCACGACGAATCTTTGGGTGAAAAACTTTCTGTTACTGTAATTGCAACAGGTTTCAGCAACAACAAAAAAGAAACCCAAGCCAGAACAACTGAGCAAACCAATACAAATTTTCAACAACCAAAAACTGTCGTTCAGCCTGAAAAACAAGTCAGAGTAAGCTTGGATGACGAGGAGGATATTAAAAATTTTACTAAAGCTCCTCTCTATTCAAACTATACTGATATAAACTCAGTTAATAAGGAAACAATTCATTCATCTTCGGGATATATTCGTGAAAATGTTGAACCTTATGTTAAAGAGGAGCAAAAAGAAGAACCAATTTCTAAAGTTGAGACTGCTGAACAAAGAAGGCTCAGATTAAGAGATTTGAACTTAAAATTGGAAAATCCTGAAATCATCAACGAATTGGAGAATCAACCTGCTTATTTAAGAAAAGGGCTGAAGCTTGAAAATGTTGATCATTCTTCTGAACAAAAATTCTCAAGAATGTCTTTCAGTGATCAGGAAGAACCAACTTTAAAAAACAACAATTCTTATCTGCATGACAATGTAGATTAATTCCATTGTAAAGATTATTTAAAAATATGATGATGTTTAAGGCTGCCATTGGCAGCCTTTTTTGTTAAAAATCTTCCAAACATTGTATTATTTTTGCAACATAAAATATCGATATGAATTATAATACTGAAATAGGCAAAGAAATTGACAAAGCCATCTTTTTTCTGGAACAACAAGAGGCAGTAGCTATTCCAACAGAAACAGTTTATGGCTTGGCGGCTAATGCTCTCGAGGAAAAAGCTATCAGAGAGATATTTGAAATCAAACAAAGACCCTTATTCAATCCTTTGATTGTCCATTTAAAAAATATAACTGAAGTTGAGAAATACGCATTTAATATCCCACAAATAGCATTTGATTTATTTGAAAAATTTTCTCCGGGACCATTGACTGTTATTCTGCCTAAAAAAGATATTATTTCTGATTTAATAACAGCAGGTAAAACAGATGTAGCCCTCAGAATCCCCAAGCATCCATTAAGTTTAGATTTATTAAATCAACTAAGTTTCCCTTTGGCAGCACCTAGTGCTAATCCTTTTGGATATATCAGTCCAAGTACAGCCGAACATGTCTATAAACTATTGAAAAACAAGATACCTTATATTCTGGATGGTGGACCATGTCATTGTGGTATTGAATCTACCGTTATTGGATTTCAGGATGATAATGCCGTTATTCTTAGACTGGGAGCTTTAAGTGTAGGTGATATTCAAAAGGTTGTTCCGGCAATTCAAATTCAAACTAATGAAAACAATTCTCCCCTATCACCTGGCATGCTCAAACAACATTACTCACCCAATACGATGATGTTGCTTGTAGATGATTTGGCAAAAACTATTGAAACTTATAAGGATAAGAATATAGGAATTATTAGTTTCAGAGATTTTTACCAAAATATAAATGCCACACAACAGGTTGTTTTGAGTGAAAGAGGAAACTTAGAGGAGGCTGCACAAAAATTATATGCCGCTTTTCATTACCTGGATGGAATGAAATTAGACATAATCTTGGCTGAAAAGATGCCAGAAGAGGGTTTAGGGTTGGCTATAAATGATCGACTTTTAAGAGCAGCAGCTAAATTTAATCCCTAATTGTATCAGAGGGGAAAAGGTCATCTGCATCTTTTTTTTGAATCCATCCAAGCGTGATGTTGGATTTCCTGTTTTCAACTCTCAGCCAGTTGGATTTTTCTTCCAATACGCATACTAATTCTTTATTTGACATTTTGCCAATCGAAGGCATATCTTCTAATGGCTCTTCAAAAACAGATACAGACTTTCCCTTGATTATTCTTAAGCTTCTCCAGTTGTATTTTTTTAGTAAATTGAGCTCAACCCCTTCCACAAATAAATCCTTTGAACAATTATTATATTCTTTAGATTCAAGTTTCAGACTTAGGTTTTTATTGTCAGAGGTTATAATTAAACCTTTTCCTTTCAAATCATTTTTAGCAGATCTCCATTGAAGAGGGACAGTGTCATTATCATCTTTTATAATTCCTTGTAGATAGAAAAAACAATCTTTTTGCTTTTCACTAAAATAATATACCGCTGTAAATAGACTATCTGAAACTGCGATGATTGCATGATCATAAATCCCGGCTTTAATTTTGCTTTGATCCTCTACATACAGCTCAACTATGCTTCTACTCTTATCAGCTCTTGTTGGAAAATATTCTTCAACATAATTACAGGAAGAAGAAAGGATCACTAAAAGCAAATAGATATACCTAGCCATTGATAGCTTCAACAGAGATGATTTCAGGAATTTTGGATTTTATGGTATGTTCTATGCCAGCTCTCAAAGTCATAGTACTCATAGAACAGTTTTCACAGGCACCAATCCATTTGACTTTGACATGGTAATCTTCGGTAACGTCAACAACCTCAATGTCACCCCCATCTGCATTCAAATGTGGCCTAACTGTTGAGATGGCACTTTCAATTTTTTCTATCAAAATCGCTTTATCAAAAGACATATATATATAATTATAAATTTTAAACAAGCATTCCAGCAATAACAGCTGTCAAAAAACAAGCCACAGTTCCGCCAATTAGTGCCTTGATGCCAAACTCAGACAATTCTTTTCTTCTTTCAGGAGCTAAAGCACCTATACCACCAATTTGTATTCCAATGGATGCAAAATTTGCAAAACCACATAATGCATAAGTTGCAATTATTTTTGATTTTTCAGTGATTACAGATTGTAATTTTGGAACATCCGCATAAGCTACAAACTCATTCAAAACTGTTTTTTTTCCTAAAAGTTGGCCAACGATAAGCATATCCTGAGAGGGGGTACCTAAAATCCAAGCTATGGGGGACATCAATAAACCTATAAGATATTCAATATTAAATCCTGTAAATCTCGCTTCTGTTAATTTCTGAATATGCATGTTTAAAGAAAGGTGACTGATATCAAAAGCGTATGGAATAAAATTTTTATCAGATTTATGATACAAAAACCAATCTTTTTGCTCTACATTCCAAGATAGAAAGGTATCAGCTGGTAATGTATTATAACCATACATGACAAAATTCCCACTTTGAAGGTTCCAACCAATCGCCTCTCCGATAGCGCCACTGACAATTGAATTTAACATAGCCATTAAAGCTGTAAATACAATCAACATAGCTCCAACGTTTACAGCTAATTTTAACCCATCGCTTGTTCCTCTTGCAATAGCGTCCAATAAATTATCTCCAATTTGATCTTTAGGAATTATAATTTCTCTGTTAACATGTTCACTTGTCTCTGGATATAAAATCTTGGCCGACATGATAGCTGCTGGAGCTGACATGATCGAAGCTGTCAAAAGATGTGTAGCAAATGCTTGTCTGGCAACAGGGTCATCCCCTCCCAGGAATCCTACATAAGCAGCCATCACTCCCCCTGCGATAGTTGCCATGCCTCCAACCATTAAACAGAGTAGTTCGGACTTAGACATATCCTTCAAAAATGGTTTCACCAAAAGGGGCGCTTCCGTCTGCCCAACAAAAATATTGGCTGCTGCAGACATACTTTCTGCGCCTGAAAGTCTCATGAACTTATTCATAATCCAGGCTAAACCAAAAACAATTCTTTGAAGTATCCCCAGGTAGTAAAGCAAGGCGGATAAAGCTGAAAAGAAAATAATGGTTGGTAAAACATTCACCGCAAATACGTAACCAACGCTGTCGTTATTTAACAAGCCACCAAATACCTGTTTGCTACCCGCTTCTGTATAATCAATGATATAAAGAAACACACTGGATACCTTATCGAAGACATTTCTGACTGCTGGAATTTTCAATATTGACAATCCAAGAATAAACTGCATAACTAAAGCAACAGCAACTAATTTCCAATCTATTGCCTTTCTGTTATTACTTAATAAAAATAAAAATCCGATTAAAAAAACAAGGCCGAGTAGTCCGCGTAGGTAATCCATAATGTAAATAGGTTTGGTTTAGTAATTATGACATTCACATGATTATTAAGTGTTTAACTTATACAATCAATTTTAATTTCATAAGCAAAGGTAAATTAT
>JBILRD010000173.1:0-5245 GCA_044372845.1 Saprospira sp.
ATGTCGGTGCTTCTCTTCCGCACTATTATCCCCGGGATGATATAAAATAGTTCCAGTCAATTCTTTCGGTAAAAATTCCTGTTCGATGAAATTGCCGGGATAATTGTGTGCATATTTATAATCCTTACCATATCCCAGACTTTTAGCCAGTTGAGTCGGAGCATTTCTGAGATGCAATGGAACGGGTTGATTACCGGTTTTTTTGACTAACTCCAAAGCGTCATTGATGGCCATGTAGGCTGAATTGCTTTTGGGTGAGCAAGCCAGGTAGATAACAGCTTCAGAAAGAATGATTCGGGATTCGGGATAACCAATCCTTTCAACCGCATCAAAACATTGATTGGCTATTAAAAGTGCATTTGGATTGGCCAGTCCGATATCTTCAGCTGCCAAGATTAAAATTCTTCGGGCGATGAAATTTAAATCTTCACCACCTTCAATCATTCTTGCCAACCAATAGACAGCCGCATTTGGGTCTGACCCTCGAATCGATTTAATAAAGGCAGAAATAATATCATAATGCAATTCCCCGCCTTTGTCATAGGCAGCGATATTACTTTGTAAAGCATTTTGAACAGACTCATTGTTGATGATGACTTGCTCATCAGATGGACTTATTCCAACCATCAGTTCCAGGATATTCAATAGTTTTCTGGCGTCTCCACCGGCGTACCTCAACATGTTATCCTCTTCCTCGATAATAATTTGTCTGGTTTTTAGATATTCATCTTCTTTCATGCTGTGATGAATCAACCCCAGCATTTCCTCTTTACTCAAAGGCTCAAGCACATAAACCTGACATCTCGACAACAAGGCGCCAATCACTTCAAAGGAAGGATTCTCCGTTGTAGCACCTATTAAGGTTACAATTCCCTGTTCTACAGCTCCTAGCAGTGAATCCTGCTGAGACTTGCTGAATCGGTGGATCTCGTCAATAAAAAGGATAGGAGAGTGCTGATTGAAATATTGTTGTCTTTTGGATTTTTCAATGGTTTCTCTTACCTCTTTGACACCTGAACTGATAGCAGATAAAGTGTAAAAAGGCCTGTTAAGCGCATTGGCCAAAAGATTGGCTAAGGTTGTTTTGCCGACGCCGGGAGGTCCCCAAAGGATAATTGAAGGAAGATGACCAGATTTTATAACATGCCCCAATGCTCCTTTCTCGCCGACAAGATGCTTTTGCCCTACATAATCATCCAGGGTTTTGGGACGCATTCTTTCGGCAAGCGGTTGCATAAAATGGTATTTGTTTTAAGAATGAATTTTTAATAACCTATTTTACCAGCTTTCATCATCTCGGCATAGGCCTTGGCAAAGTAAGTCAGAATGACATCCGCTCCAGCTCTTCTTATACTTAGAAGCATCTCTGGCATAGCACGATTGAAATCAAGCCATCCATTTTGACAAGCGGCAGTCAACATTGCACATTCACCGCTGACGTTATAGGCAGCAATAGGAATGTCAAAATTTTGTTTCAATAATGCAATAATATCCAGATAAGGTAATGCAGGTTTTACCATCATAAAATCTGCTCCTTCTTCATAATCTAATTGAGCTTCAATGAGGGCCTCTCTTGAGTTGGCAGGATTCATCTGATAGGTTTTTTTATCACCTGATTTTGGAGCAGAATCCAGCGCATCTCTGAATGGTCCATAAAAAGCAGAAGCATATTTTGCTGTATAGGACATGATGGAAACATCGGTATATCCAGCCTCGTCTAAGGATTCGCGGATAAAACCTACTCTTCCATCCATCATATCACTTGGACCAATAATATCAGCACCTGCCTGTGCCTGGGCAACAGCCATTTTAGCCAGGATTCCCAATGTTTTATCGTTGACAATCTCGCCTTTTTCATTGACAAAGCCATCATGTCCATCAGAACTGTATGGGTCCATGGCTACATCTGTCATTAAGCAGATTTCAGGGAAAGTTTCTTTCAGCTTTCTTAGAATGTGCAGATAAAAATTTTCTTCCGCATAGCTGTAGGTTGCTGTTTTATCTTTAAGTTCATCAGCAACAGCCGGAAACAAAACATAGCTATTGATGCCAAGATTCATACAAGCCTCTACTTCTGGAAGTAGCGTGTCCAGACTCCATCTATAATTTCCTGGAAGTGATTTTACCTCAGATTTTATCCCTTTGCCGTCCAACACAAATAAAGGATATATCAATCGCTCTACACCCAATTGCGTTTCCTGTGCAAAGGCTCTGACAACTTTATTTTTACGGTTTCTGCGAGGTCTGTTCAACATTTTATATTAGATTTTATCGTTTTTTTAATTTGAATTAGGCTCCAAAGAGATTCATTGGGGCAAAAAGGAAAAACCATATGAAAGATCCCAATACAGTTGGAAACATGATGCCTCTGATGAATTCATCCATTTTTCTTTTATTGGCGACAAAGACCGGAATCAGATTAGCACAGATAGAGAACAGAGCAATTGTACTTAATCTAAAGCTCAGACTAGCCAAATTCGGAGATTGGATCAATGCCAGATAAAAGCCATATAGTACACCAAGGGTCAAAAGAGGAACCAATATCCCCCAGGCCAGTCCGTAAAAAACGTTATTTTTGAACATGAGTCAACTTATTTATTTAAATAATTTAATTCTTTGATAGCAGGATGAGCCGTTAAATCGTGCATAGATGGAACAACGGAAACATATCCATTTTCCAATGCCCAAATATCCGTATCAGTTCCTTCGTCTTCACAGTTGAAATGTCCTGATAACCAGTAATAGGGTCGTCCACTAGGATCGACATTATGAATAAATTCCTCTGCCCAGTGTCCCTCTGCCTGACGACAAACTTTTACACCTTTTATTTCGGATAAGGGGAGATTTGGAATATTGACATTCAGTAATCTTGTTTCTTTCAAGCCATTGTCCAATACCTTTGAGGCAATTTCTTTGACAAAATGCTTGGCAGCAGTAAAATCAGCATCCATTTTATAATTCAGTAATGAAAATCCGATAGAGGGGATTTTTTCAATAGAGGCTTCCATTGCTGCTGACATGGTTCCCGAATATATGATGTTGATGGAAGAATTGGCTCCATGATTGATGCCGGAAAGACAAAGATTGATTTCACGATCTTTCGTCAGCACGTGTTTTGCCAGTTTAACGCAGTCAACAGGTGTTCCGGAGCATTCGTAAGATTCTACGCCTTCAAACACTTCTACTTTGTAAAGGCGCAGTGGATGTTCCAAAGTGATGGCATGCCCTTGGCCGGATTGAGGGCTGTCTGGAGCAACAACCAGAATATCTCCCAGTTCTCTTGCAGCTTCAACCAGGGCTCTGATTCCAGGAGCTCCGATACCATCGTCATTTGTAATCAATATTAGTGGGCGCATGATTTTAGTTTATTTTTATTTGATTAGAGTATTTTTGCCATTAAAAATTCATCAACATATTTTCCGTTCACAAAGATAGAGGCTTTTTTTGTGCCCTCTATTTCGAAGCCCATCTTTTTGTAAAGATTTATGCCTCTTTCATTCTGTGTCATCACCGTAAGTTCCAATCTTTTAATTCCATTTTTTTGAGCCCAAAGTTCCAATTCCTGGAAGAGAGCAGTGCCAATTCCCTTGCCCCAGTAATCTTTTAAAATGGAGATGCCGATATGAACAGCATGTTTTACCCTGATGCCTTTTCCGAATACATGAAAAGCCACCAGTTGACCGATTATTTTGTCATCATCTTCGGCAATAAAAATATGATTGGATCCTGATACCAAAGAGAGCGATAGCTGTAAAGCATTCATCTGTCGCTCGCCTGGTTCTTGCATCATAAAATCAGTTTCCCGATCTGTCTGATCAATCAAGGCAAGATATTTAGAGGCATCAGCAGAGCGAAGTCGACGAATTTGAAACATGAAAATATTAATAATAAAAAGAATAGGACTTTAATATTATGTAAAAATCGATAATTTTAAGCTAAATAGAAAATTAACCATGAAACATCATTTTAAAAATTACCTTGGATTGAGTTTAGGTCCATTTTTGTTTGTCTTAATGATATTTTTACAGCCAGAGGGTATGAGCGAGGAAGCTAAATATACCTTGGGAATTACCTTGTGGATGGCAGTTTGGTGGATCCTGGAACCTGTTCCCATTGCCATTACAGCCTTTCTTCCGCTTGTACTGTTTCCTCTCATGAAAATTATGAAAATTGATGAGGTAGGAGCGGCTTATGGCGATCCGGTTATTTTTCTGTTTATTTCCTGTTTTATGTTGGCTACTGCCATAGAAAGATGGCAACTACATAGAAGGATCGCTCTGAATATCATAAAAATGGTTGGAACCAAGCCAACATCTATCATATTGGGTTTTATGCTGGCTACCGGTTTTTTGTCAATGTGGTTAAGCAATACCGCAACAACCATCATGATGTTGCCCATAGGATTGTCACTCATAAAAGAATTAGATCCCTCCGGTAAATCTGAGAATTCTAATTTTACAGTAGCATTGTTATTGGGAATTGCCTATGCTTCATCGATTGGTGGAATTGCTACTTTGATAGGTACGCCCACAAATATTATATTTGCTGGAGCTGTGGCCAAGAATTTAAATCAGGAAATATCTTTTTTTAGCTGGATGCTCTTTGCCTTTCCGCCAACCTTGATTTTATTATTGGCTAGTTGGTTTTATTTGGTAAAATTTGGGTTTAAAATTAAAGATAAACAGACGGTTGATTCGGAAGAAAATAAAACATCAGTTCAGATCAATCAATATATCAAGGAGTTAGGTAAAATAAGCTTTGAAGAACTATGCGTAGCATCTATCTTTGGATTGGCAGTCTTATTCTGGATTTTAAGAGCTTTCTTTTTGAAAAGTATTATTCCAAATGATGCCATTATTGCTATTGTTGCAATGACAATTTTATTCATCATCCCTGCAAAAAATAAACCCCAAAAGGATCCGGATTTGATCGACAAAGGGCTGGACGATAAAGATGATAGCCCAAAAACTATTTTAGATTGGGATACAGCCGTACAAATACCATGGTCTGTTATCTTTTTGTTCGGAGGGGGCTTGGCATTGGCACTAGCTTTTGAATCTTCAGGTCTGGCAAAATGGATAGGAGAAAGTTTGGAGCAACTTCAATTTCTTCCATTTTTTGTGATTCTGTTGTTGGTGGTTGCTGCCGTTAATTTTTTGACAGAGATAACTTCCAATGTAGCAACTGTTTCAATGGTTTTACCTGTTCTGATTGCTATGTCAAAAACGCTTAATGTTGATCCTTA
>JBILRD010000174.1:0-5239 GCA_044372845.1 Saprospira sp.
TGATTGTTTGAGTCCAGGGAAGCATCATAATTACGACTAGTGAAACCATAAAGATTATCAGCCATAATGAAATCTTTCTTGGCCAACTGAGGGTTTGTATTTTATTATATGATTGAAACTCCTCCAGTTTTTTAAATTTTACAATCTTATCTGATATATTAAGCATCTATAATTGTGAACTTGTGTTAATGTTGAAATTAGTCGAAAATACTGTAGAAATAGGGTTTTTCTTGCAGGCCTTCAAAATTTCCTTCATATATGATTGAACCCTCCTGCATGACAATGACTCGATCGCACTTTGATGCTAGATTCTTATTTCTTGTGATAGACAATAAAGTCCATGGTTGAGATTTATCAGTTAGTAGATTTATAAATTCATTTTTATCTTCGGTCTCTAGATTGTGCAAAAGTGGTTCGGTACAAACAATTTTTGGTTTATCAACAAGACAACGTGCCAAAATTATTTTTTTTACAATTGACCCGGACAATCCATAACCCTCAGAATTGATAATGGTGTCTAGACCTTTTGGCAACTGATGAACATATTTATCTAATCTTACTTTGACGCAAATATCCATTAAATCTTGAAGGCTTACGGTATTATTACCCATGCTGATATTTTCTTTTAAGGTGTCATTAAACAGGTGCTCATCTGTTATATAATCTCCCATGTAAGCCCTCAAAGTAAAAATATTTATATTTCTTCTGGGTATACCATTGTAGACAATAGAACCGGTATAATCGTTATAAATACCCATCAAAGTTCTTAGAAGTGTCGTTTTTCCTGAGGAGTTAAAACCAACAATTGCGATTCTTTCACCCTCTTTGATGTCCAAATTTATATTTTTGAGAATCGGCGCTATGCTTGGATCGGGTTGATAGGAGAGATCCTTAGTGATAATTGAAATCCCTTTACTTCCTACAATTTCTTTGAAGTCCATACCGGAGTCTTCCTCTAGTTCCAAATCAGTTACATCACCCATTTTTTCAATTCCAGTCAAAACATCATAAATGCTGTCCATGGTAAATATAATTTTTTCAACAGCATTCAAAACAAGAATAACGATAATTTCAGAGGCCACAAACTGACCAATATTCATTTGATTTTCCATGACCAAAATACCCCCAACAATTAGCAGGGAGAGTGTAGCTATGGATTTTACAATGATTGAACCTATGATTTGAATAGTAATTATCTTAAAATGTTTTCTCCTGTTATCAAGATACCCATCAACTAATTTATCCGTTTTTTCAAGTGGATAATAAGGAGAACCAGCCAATTTGAAAGAAATCATTGTTCTACCGAGTTCCTCGAGCCAATAGGCTACTTTATATTTATATTTTGATTCTGATAAACTGGCTTTTAACCCCCTTTGACCGGTTGAATAAATTAGTAATGCCAAAAGTGCTATAATGAAAACGCCAAAAATGCCAAAAAAAGGATGATATAAGGCTAGTAAAATCAACCCAAAGAATATTTGCAATGCTGAGGCAGATAAATCAATTACAATTTTGGGTATGCCTTTTTGTACACTCATGGTGTCAAAAAATCTATTGGCTAATTCTGGAGCATATTGATCTGAGATATTTTCTAATCTAAGACGTGGGATTCTGTATGCAAAGTCAAAAGCAGTCCTAGCAAATAATTTTTGTTGTAAGGCCTCCATGATGACTACTTGCATAAGTATCATAACTCCTGTTATTGCTACTCCTCCAGCAACGATAAAACTTAGAACAACCCATGATGAAGTTTGCTGTTGTAAAGCTATTAAATTGATGATTGCTTGAATTCCAAGAGGAAGTGATAACCCTATAAGACCTGCAAGTACTGCATAAATAATTACCAGATATATATCACTTCTATCTAAGGAAAGTAAATTATAAAGTCTTTTAAAAGGTTTACCCTCAAAAGAATCTTTCTGATTTTTAAGCTCTACCTTGTAGATGTCTTTGGGCATATTATATTAAATTTTTTCATTTGTATTATTTAGATAGTCTGTAAAATTAACTATAATTTTAGCAAATGGTTTAAAAAAAAGTATATGACAAACATTAAAAGTTTTTATGATTTTAATAATAAACTAAAAAACCTAGATATTACTCTAATTGCGGTATCAAAAACTAAGCCAATCGAAGATATAATAGGACTTTATCAAGATGGACAAAAACATTTTGGCGAGAATAAAGTACAAGAATTAGTACAAAAATATGAACAGCTGCCTAAAGATATTAAATGGCATATGATTGGTCATTTGCAGACCAATAAAGTCAAGTATATAGCGCCCTTTGTATCTCTTATTCATAGTGTTGACAGTTTTAAGTTATTAGAAGAGATTGACAAACAGGCAAAGAAAAATGATAGAATAATTGATTGCCTCTTGCAATTTCATATTGCTATGGAAGAAACAAAGTTTGGTCTGGATGAAAATGAGGCTAAAGCAATTTTAGACTCCGATGATTTCAAAAAATTACATAACGTTAGAATAAACGGTGTTATGGGAATGGCTAGCTATGCTGATGACAAAGAAATGATAAGAATGGAATTTAAAAATTTAAAAAATATTTTTGATCGCCTGAAGTCAACTTATTTTTCGAATGTCGATTCCTTCAAAGAGTTGTCTATGGGGATGTCTTCTGATTACGATATTGCTATAGAAGAGGGCTCTACCATGGTTAGACTGGGTAGTTTGTTATTTGGATCAAGGTAGTGTTTTATATTTTATAGTTCATTTTTTGAGATTAAATTAAATCATTTTACGGTTTTTGCTTTGTTCTGAATAAATAATGGTAATTTTGTACCGATATTAAAATTATATCTAAAGTATAAACTTAGTGTAAGCCAATTTTATTGATTTTAAAAAGCGAAGCACATTTTTAACGGAAAGTGCTGTGCCTAATCAATACTACACTTTGTTTACTACGTAATTATGTTAATTATTCATGTGAATGATAATGAAACTATCGATCGTGCTCTTGGTAGATACAAAAGAAAAGTAAGAGACACAAGATTGATGAAAGAAGTTAAGAGAAGAAAAAGTTTCGAAAAACCATCTGTTACAAGAAGAGCTGAAATTCTTAAAGCGGTACATAGAGAGGATATCAACAGAGAAATTTTCAACGATTAAAGATTAAAGCTTGCTAAAATAGCAAGCTTTTTTATTGAATATTACTTGATTCCAATTCTCATTTTTTATCTTTGTAATTGAATAATTTTATTGTTTTTATTTCAAATTTATCAAAATGTCAAAACATATTAAATGCTTGATTATAGGGTCAGGACCTGCAGGTTATACCGCTGCAATATATGCTTCAAGAGCAGGTTTGAACCCAGTTCTCTTTACAGGTAAAGAACCTGGTGGACAGTTAATGATTACTACTGAGGTAGATAATTTTCCTGGCTATCCTAATGGAGTTGTTGGTCCGATGATGATGGAAGATCTTAGAAATCAGGCAGAAAGATTTGGTACTGAAGTTCATATCGGCGTGATGATTTCTAAAGTCGATTTTAGTGGTCCGGTACATAAAGTTTGGACAGATGATGGAGAAGAAATTCATTCAGATACGATAGTCATTGCAACTGGAGCTTCTGCTAAATGGCTGGGGTTGCCATCTGAACAAAGATTGACTAATCACGGAGTATCAGCTTGTGCTGTTTGTGATGGATTTTTCTTTAGAGGAAAGGAAGTAGCTGTTGTTGGTGGCGGCGATACAGCAGCAGAAGAAGCTAGTTATCTTTCTAAACTTTGCCCAACGGTACATCTTTTTGTACGTCGTGATGAACTTAGAGCTTCCAAAATCATGCAGGAAAGAGTCATGAATACGCCTAATATTAAAATTCATTGGAATACTGAAATAGAAGAGATTCTTGGCGAAAATCAAGTGAATGCTGTTAGAGTTGTTAACCGAGAAAATAATGAGGTTTCTACAATCAACCTTGAAGCTGTTTTTATAGCTATTGGCCATAAACCCAATACAGATATTTTTAAAGACTGGATTACTTTAGACGAAACTGGTTACATCGTTGTCGCTCATCCAGGTACCTCTAAAACAAACATTCCCGGAGTTTTTGCTTCTGGTGATGCTGCCGATAAGGTCTACAGACAAGCTATAACTGCTGCAGGTACAGGATGTATGGCAGCATTGGACGCAGAGAGGTATTTAACGGAGAAAGGTTTGCACTAAAATAAATTTTAATTTTATTATGAAGTAGTTGGTTCATCTGTTCCAACTACTTTTTAATTAAACATATGTCTATTCAAGAAGATCTCGACAAAAATCCCTGGAAAGTTAATTCAGAAAAACTAATCTATGAAAATAAGTGGATTAGCTTTACAGAATATGATGTTATCAATCCATCTGGCAATCCTGGGATTTATGGTAAAGTCCATTACAAAAATATTGCGGTAGGAGTTGTACCTCTGGATGAAGAAAATAACACCTTTTTAGTTGGTCAGTATCGTTTTACACTGAATAAATATAGCTGGGAGATGCCAGAAGGTGGTTGTCCAATAGGAGAGGAAACTGTTTTAGAAACTGCTAAAAGAGAGCTTTTAGAGGAGACTGGTCTGATTGCTGAAGAATGGAATGAAATTGCAAAACTTCACCTCTCCAATTCAGTGTCAGATGAAGTAGCCTATGTTTTTATAGCCAGAAGTTTGAGTCAACATTCTGCAAATCCTGAAGAAACGGAAGATTTAAAAGTTTGGAAATTGCCTTTTGACGAAGCTTTTGAAATGGTCATGCAATCAAAAATTACGGATGCTTTTACAGTAGCAGCATTTTTGAAAGTTAAAATATTACTGGATAGCACGAATTCTAAAGATCTATTCCAAAAAATTTCATGATGCTGTCTTTGACAAAGTACATACCTAGAGAAATATAAAGTACTGGAACAATAATACCAACGGCATTTCCAATAATATAATTTCTCGGACTTATTTTTGTGAGTGCTAAAGCGTAACCGACAATTGGATTCATTATCATTATTGTTCTGATAATAACTAAGGTTTTTATTGGATTATTTTCTGCTGAAGCTATTAATTTTTTGACTCTAACACTTTTTATTTCAGATAAAGCTCCGGATCCGATTAACCTTCCGGCATAAAATGTCGCTATTGCAGAAAGTAAGCCAGCAACATAGTTTAAAGATGCGGCAAAGAATATGTTGTCGTAAATTAAAAAAGCCATTATAATAAATCCTGTCTCAGGTATATTAAATAAAGCTGTTATTACAAATATG
>JBILRD010000004.1:0-18833 GCA_044372845.1 Saprospira sp.
AAAGACCGCGGTATTTCCATCTTCTATCATGAAAGCCATAGGCTCCATAGCCATACAGCCTTATATTTTTGCTAAATTTTGCGCTGGTTCCCAAACCCATCCCAATTCTTACTCCCTCTACATTATTGATGTTAAAAACATCCCAATAAGGACCAATTTCCAAAGGGCCTATCATTTGAAAACCAGTTGCCAATGTATTGATTATATCTGCATAAACTCTGTAGACAGGCACTTGTTTGATACTATCAATCATCTTGTAAACAGCTTCCTCATTTTTACTGAGTCCTTCATGCCTGTTTTCATTCCAAAAACTACTGTCTTTTTTTACACTATTCCAATCTATCTCCTCTGGATCAGCTTCTTTGTATTTTTTTTCTGTTTCAGGATTATCCTTTACAAAAGATTTATACATCTGAGTTTTACGGCCAATGATTCCTGGTCTTTTTTCGGATTTATCACTAGCAAAGTCTATCACTGTTTTTTCCTTGAAAGGAAGCCAAATACTGTCATTTTTAATAAATTCGTGATAAACAATTACCCTGTTGACCAGATTGATATTGACATCTGGGCTCATCCGCATATTGACAATTTCCAAACCATAATTTTCCATAGAAACCCAGAAATCTCCAAAAAAAGTATTCTCCTGTTTTCTTTTGGGTTTGAATTTTAACTTATAGCTCCATTCTCCCTGAATGTTTGTGCTGTCAAGAATATAAAATTCGTAATTGAACAATGCATTATTGGAAAAAGGGCTATTAAATTCTTTGCCAAGTAATGTGATGAAATTATCATAAATGCTATACTTGTCGTGAAGTTTGTTGATAAAGTCTACCACAGAACTATTATTTATTCCGGAAACCTTTTGAGCTTTAATTATTTCCTTTTCTTGTTTGGTGGCTTCAGTGTAATAAACATCATAAATTCTTTCAGCAACATAAGCAGGCAAGAACGGTTTTACGTCTGATACGGAATCAATATTATCAAAAATAAACTGAACATCTTTGAGCAGTTTATTGTCTTTCATGCTTTCATTGATATTATTGAGATCTATTTCAGTTTTTGAATAGACTTCTACTTCATAGGATTGAAAATTCTTTTTATCGTTTCTTTTTTTGTTTTTAATAATTTGACGAACAATTTCGTTGGCAGGATTCTCTCCAGCCAAAACGACTACTTCTCCAGTAGTGAAAGAACTGCTTTTAAGTCTGAAATTGATGGTTTGCTCCGATAAATTTTTATTGAAAGCTTTCATAATAGTGTTGTATCCAATGGACACAGCACCCAATGAGTCACCCTGTACAATGGAAAAATCTATGATGAAGCTATAATTTCCATCAATATCAGAAGTTACACCAACAGGAGTGCTACTGTTGAGAAAAACACTGCAAAATGCAACAGCTTCTTCTGTATCGTCATCTACTACTTTTCCACTAATAGTAATTGTTTGTGAAAAAGAAATTTGAGAGTAGAATAGAATAGTTATAAATAAAAAGGTTTGTTGAAGAACCGAATATCTTCTAAACATAGGTTTTTTGGTATAATTCAAATCGATGTCCGATAGTTACTCTAAATTATTAAAATATTTTAAACTCTTAAGTGGACATTGAATAATTTTGGTAAATTTGGTCAATATCGAAATGATAAATGAAAAAAGTACTGATTTGGGTCCTGCATAGACCAGATAGATCACCCTCCCAGAGATTTAGATTTGAACAATATCTTTCCTATCTGAAGGATAATGGATATTCATTTGAATATTCTTATTTGATATCAAAAGATGATGATAAAGTCTTCTATTCCAGTGGAAATTATCTGAGAAAATTATTTATATTGATAAAAAGCATTTGGAAAAGATTTTGGGAATTACAGAGAGGAAGACAATATGATTTGGTATTTGTCCAAAGAGAATGTTTTATGTTAGGCACAGCATTTTTTGAAAGGCAGATGTCTAAAAAAACGAAGTTAATTTTTGATTTTGACGATGCTATCTGGTTACATGCTGTATCTGAGGGGAATAGAAAATTGGCATTTTTAAAAGATTCTGAGAAGACTCGTAAAATAATTCAATCATCAGCTTTGGTTTTTGCCGGTAATGAATACTTGGCAGATTATGCAAGAGCTTTCAACAATAATGTTGTAATAATTCCAACAACCGTTGATACAGATAGATTTATTGGAAGGCAAATAACAAGCAAAAATAAGATTTGTATTGGTTGGAGTGGAAGTTTTACCACGATAGAGCATTTTGAAACCGCACTCGAGGCTCTTTATATTATCAAAGAAAAATATGGAGAGGGGGTTTATTTTAAAATGATCAGCGACAAAGACTATCAAAATGATAGATTAAGTGTAAAAACAATTCCATGGACAAGTGAGCATGAAGTAGAGCAACTTTCTGAATTTGATATTGGTTTGATGCCTTTGCCCAACGACGAATGGACCAAAGGAAAATGCGGTTTAAAAGGTTTGAGTTATATGTCTATGGGAATCGCTACAGTGATGTCGGGAGTTGGTGTTAACAATCAAATTATCAAAGATGGGGTAAATGGTTTTTTGGCTAATAGTATTGAGGAATGGGTTGAAAAATTATCCACTTTGATTGAGGATCCTGCATTGAGAGTGCAATTTGGAGAAGAGGGAAGAAAAACTGTGTTGGTGGATTATTCATACGAATCTCAAAAGGAAAGGTATCTGTTCTATTTTAATGAACTAACAAGAAAATAAATAATGAAGATGAATAGTGTACAGGAGTTTATAGATTTAATTAAAAAATCTATTTCTGAAGATAAGTTTGTTAAGTTAACCTTCAGTAGACCTATTGATAATGAAGAGGCAAAGAATATTTTCGGCCGTCTTGTAAAGATTAAGAAAGGTATAGCATTATCATTAGTTTACAGATATAAAACTAAAGATATTACCAAAAATTATCTTGTGACAAATGAAATGGAAGTAGAATTGGCCGCTTTAATTCAATCAAGATATTTAATAGTAACTTTATTTTGCATGGACGAGGAAATTGTGTTTAACAACAACCAAATAAAGTCTAAAAAAATAGAAAGCTCCATTGAAAAACCTTCTATTGAACATGATAAGGTGAAAAATTACGCCATTTCAGAAAAAAGTCAATTTTTAAAATTATTGGGTGTTAGTTCCTCAGAGGAAAAGGTTTATAAGGACCAATATGATAAATTTAAACAAATCAACAAGTATGTTGAAATAATAGATAGCTTGTTGCAGCAATCTAACCTACTTACCCAGGCCCAAAAAATCAATATTGTTGATATGGGTTGTGGCAAGGGATATCTGACATTTGCCCTCTACGATTTATTAAAGACAAAAAAAGAAATAGATTTTTCCATAACCGGAGTCGAACTTAGAGAGGAGCTTACAAATTTTTGTAATCTTACAGCAAATACTTTAGGATGGCAAAATATAGTGTTTGAATCCAAGAATATTTCAGACTACAAGGGATCTGATCTTGATATTTTAATTGCTCTTCATGCTTGTGATACTGCAACTGACATTGCCATTGCTCAGGGTATAAAAAACAATTCAAAACTCATTGTATTGTCTCCATGTTGTCATAAACAAGTCAGGAAAGAAATGCATCCAAATCCTCTTTGGTCTGATGTGTTGAAACATGGAATTCTATTGGAGAGGCAGGCAGAAATATTGACAGATTCAATCAGAGCCCTAATTCTTGAAAAGTATGGATACACTACTAAAGTGTTTGAGTTTATTTCAAGTTTCCACACACCGAAAAATTTGATGATTACAGGTGTTAAAAATCAAAACCCCAAATCGAAAAAGGAAATTGATTTGATCACTGAAGAGATAGAGAATTTAAAAGAAACATTTGGAATAAAAGAGCATTACCTCGAAAAGTTATTGAGGGGGTAAGCCTTTATGTGTTATTGTATTTTTATATTTATTTTCAGAAAGTTGATATGTCATTTGGCTAATTCCTTTTCCATTCCTGTCCAATAACAATACCATTGCCGTAAAATAAAAAGGTAAGGCAGGTGTTTTGTATCTAGCCAGTGCACCAAAATTCATAGAGGTAAATCCAACTGCAAAGGCGAATATGATTGAAAAGATTAAACAAAAAAGTATTGTGGAATCTTTATATATGGCACCGATAAAGCCGAAAATTTTAAGTTTAATAATAACATATAAGGTGAAAATCAATGTGAATAAAGATTCTATAGCTGAAATTAACACTACAGGCTTTCTCGCTTCCCAAAGGTAAGGACGAAATAAAGTGACATTTATTGCTTCAGGGGCAACTCTTAGCATGCCCATTGGAGTTGCTTCTATGGAACTTAGAGTGTAACCTGTTCCTCCATCTCGTTGGGTACTATACGAAATCCACCACTGAGTTTTATTAACCTCATCGACTAATTTTTCAAGTGATATGTTTTTCGAAATTTGGAAGAGTGCAATTTGTCCAAAGAATAACCCAACAATCAGTAGTAATGGCCCCATAGCCATTCTGATAAATCTATTTTCAAATTTATTTTTATACATTAAGCTAATCCAAATAATACAGGCAGGTAGTAATGCCATAGCTACATATGCTTTAGCAGTTGCGGAAAGATAGACTCCCAGTAGCAATGATATGAATGGTAGGAAAAATCCTTTTTTGTTAAATTTGTAAAATAAAAAATATACTCCATATACGGCCATTCCCGCTCCACCTATAGACAGCGGATCTTTCATTAAACCAGTTCCCCAAAAACAGACGGATGGTATAAATAGAATAGAATATGCCAGCTCTTTGTGGAGATGAGGATAAATGTCAGTAAAAACTCTGTAGAGCATCCAACAACCTACAAAAGAAATTATTGTACAACCAAAGGATGCACCGATAAAAGTACCAAATGCAAATACACTTAACACAGCGCCAAATTTGCTAACCACCAACATGGATGGTGTCTTGAAATTTCTAAAAAAGGTGATACTACTTTTAGCCTCATAAGAATAATCTTCAAGTTGCTGGAAAAGCATTTCCAAACCAACGTCAAATCCTTTGGAGTAAAAGGCATTAACTATGTCTGAAGCGGCGATGTAATAAAAAGTTGTATCTCCGTAACCGTAATAAAATCTGTACATAAGCCCTGTTAAAATTGCTCCAATTAGTCTGGCAGTTAGGGCGGGGATGAAATATTTTGCAATCAGGGGTTGGTCTGCGTATCTTCGATTTTTTATATTTGTAAACAGATAGATAATTAGTGCAAATAAGAATGGCATCACCAGAAAATCCAGCGGTGTCATGATTCGTTCAGCAAACAGAAAAATAGATAAACCCGAATTTAAAATCATCTGGAATTTTTATAGATGAATTATTTGCGAAAAGTTAAAAAATAAAAGATTAACTTTAATTTACAAATATAGTCAAAATCAATTTCATTTTGGAGGATCGGGTTTTTAAAATATCAATCGTTGCCAACACCGCTTGGAATATATTAAATTTTAGAAGAGCTCTGATTTTAGAACTTCTAAAAAATAAATTTGAAGTAGTTGTAATAGCCCCAGAGGATAAATATGTAAGAGAAATTGAAAAATTAGGGGTTAAATTTATACCCCTGTCAAATTTGAAAAGAAAAGGAACTAACCCTTTTAAAGAATTAGTTTTGGTTCGGGAATTTTATAAAATTTATAAAAGAGAGAAAATCGATCTTTGCTTAAATTATACCATTAAGCCCAATATATATTCAACTATTGCTGGATCTCTAATAGGAGTCAAGATGGTATGCACTGTTACAGGATTGGGTTATAGTTTTTTGAATGATAATTTAGTTTCAAGGCTGGCTAAATATTTATACAGAATAGCATTTCGTAGAGCTTCAGTCGTTATATTTCAAAATGATGATGATCGTGAATTGTTCATCAATACAAAACTGGTCGAAAATGAAAAGTCTAGAATAATTTATGGATCTGGCATCAATTGTCAGTATTACCTGCCAGAACCCAAGATTTCAAATGATAATAAATTTGTATTTTTATTTGTAGGTCGTTTACTTTACGATAAAGGCATTATTGAATTTTTAGAGTCAGCAGATTTTGTGATAAATCAACATAAAAATGTTGAATTTTGGGTTTTAGGAGCTATCGATAAGGATAATCCCTCGGCTTTGGATGTTAGAGAATTGAATAAATATATTGATAGTGGAGTTATTAAATATTTTGAACCCACAGACGAAGTAAAGGATTATATCAAAAATGCTGATGTTGTTGTTTTACCTTCTTATAGAGAGGGTTTGCCAAGGGTGATGTTGGAAGCTTTATCCATGGAAAAACCTGTAATTACAACAGATGTCCCGGGTTGCAGAGTAACTGTGGAAAATGGAGAAAATGGTATTTTGGTACCTGCTAAAGATAAGGAAGCGCTGTCAAAATCGATGGTTTCCATGCTGCAAAAGAGCAAAGAGGAACTTCGAATAATGGGAATTTGTGGGAGAGAAATGGCATTAAAGAGGTTTGATGATAGAATTATTTGTCAGGCTTATTTAAATTTGATAGATGAATTATTGCCTAAATAGTTAATTAGATGATAAATCTCAATTTATTAAACCATTTGACCTCTTTTAACAAGAAGCATATTATATTTACTAAATCAAATTTTCAGAAAATTGTCAACTGTTATATTTTATGTTTTATCATTTAGGTAAGTATTTTATGCTGATGATCAGCAGTGTTGCCAAGCCAGAAAAACTGTCCATGTATTGGAAGGAAACGGCTAGGCAAATGAATGATATAGGTGTTGGATCAATCATTATTATTGGATTGGTATCGATATTTATTGGTGCTGTAACGGCTGTACAGTTTGCTTATCAATTACAAGGTTCTTCGATTCCCCCTTACTATATTGGTTATATCGTCAGGGACATTATGATTATAGAATTGGCCCCAACATTTACTTGCTTAGCCTTAGCCGGCAAGGTTGGGTCTAATATGGCTGCAGAAATTGGGGGTATGAGGCAAAAAGAACAAATTGATGCTTTAGAAGTAATGGGAGTAGATACCCCCACTTATCTAATTATGCCCAAAGTCATTGCTGCTCTGGTTGTTATTCCTATGCTAGTCACAATCTCAGCCTTTACTGGTATGGCGGGAGGTTATATGGCCTGTGTTTTTGGTAAACTAGTGACGGTTGCGGAGTTTATGCAAGGGTTGAGATCCTTTTTCTTACCCTATAATGTTTTTATGATGCTTGTTAAATCAGTAGTTTTTGCTTTTATTCTGACATCAATATCCTGTTATCAGGGATTTTATGTAAAAGGAGGCAGCATTGAACTTGGAAAAGCTAGCACAAATGCTGTTGTAATGAGTAATATTATGATTTTACTAGCTGATTTTGTAATAGCCTTATTGTTGACATAAATAACATTTATTCAGTTTTACAGTGAAATAGAATGATTAAAGTTGAGAATATAAAGAAGCATTTTGGAGATCAACAAGTCTTAAAAGGGATCAATACAGTTTTTGAACCAGGTAAAACGAACCTCATTATTGGTAGGAGTGGGGCGGGTAAAACCGTTTTGCTAAAAATCCTGGTAGGCCTTGTTCAACCTAGTTCTGGTTCAATTTGGTACGGGGATATAAATTTTACCAATCTGAATATAAAACAACGCAAAGCTATCCGATCTGAAATGGGAATGCTTTTTCAGGGATCTGCCTTATTTGATTCAATGACTGTCGAAGAGAATGTAAGGTTTCCGTTGGATATGTTTACTAATCTGAGTGCCAAAGACAAATTGATAACAGTTGACTCAACTTTAGATCGTGTAGGATTGAAAGGAGCCAATAAAAAATATCCATCAGAAATCAGTGGGGGTATGCAAAAGCGTGTAGGTATTGCCAGAGCAATTGTATTAAAACCAAAATACTTGTTCTGCGATGAACCCAATTCTGGTCTAGATCCGACAACAGCCTTATTGATTGATGAGTTGATTAAAGATTTGACAGTAGAGAACAACATGACGACAGTCATCAACACTCATGATATGAACTCTGTTATGGAGATTGGTGATAAAATTAACCTGCTTTATTTTGGAGAATTAGAATGGACTGGAAATAGAAAAGAGGTAATGAAAAGTGATAACGAAGTATTAAGAGAATTTATTTTTGCTTCGCCATTCTTACAAAGATTAAGAGATGCAGCATTAAAAAGTGACGGAGATATTTAAGTTTATCGCTTTGCTTCATTTCCAGATCATTATGGTATAATCACAAATTTGACCCTGATTTTCTTTGTTTTAGGATTCTAATTTTAAAAGATGTTTTCCTTAAGAGCTATTTTTTCTTTTTATTAAAGAGGATACCCAGGAATTTCCATAAGTAGATATTGATTTTTGCCAAAATATAAAAACCTATTGCAAAAGGTTTTATTATCTTAAAAAATAAATTTTTTCGGAGAGAAATAGCTGGGACATATTTATTAAAAATCCCATAGTAAACCATGGTTTGAAAATCTAGGCTTACTTCTGCCTCTTTTTGATATTGCTCGAATATTATTTTAAGCGCTTTAACAGCGATAGAGAATCTTTGATGTTCCTGATTTAATGCACCTTTTGAGCTGATATAATAAGCCTGAAGGTCTTCCCAATTCAATCTGATTTGATTGGGAAACATTTTTGATTCAAACCCAGATTCATAAAAATCAGAGATAGTTTGTAGGTCAATATTTTCCTCGTAATCTTGAAATTCTGTTTCTGAAAATTGCTTGTAAAAATGGCTGTAAGCCCAGCCAAAACTTCTCTCCTGGTCGTTCTTTAAATGGTGTACAATGCCAACTACATAGCTGTTAAGTTTTAATATTTTTTTTAGCTCAGTACTACACTGCTCTATTTTTAAAGTGTTTTTAAAACTATCACCTATTAAAACAGCCGTATCTAAACTATCTGCTTCTGAATTTGAATTTTCCAGTGCTGAATTTATGATTAAGTAATTCTTTATTGGGTCAAGATTCCTTTTGATCACAAATTGAATATCCTTATCCGGCTCCAAAATACATAGTGTATGCAGATGTTTATGCCAAAGTTTTGCAAACTGGCCGCTTTGATCTCCTGAGATCAGTGCAACATATTTTTTCCCAATTTGCAGATCGTTTTTTAAAAAATCAATAACTGAAATTGGAATATGGGGATGGGTTTCCATTCTGGAATAAAGACGCTCAATTGTGTCAGACATTTAATGAATTTTAAATTTTTATTGCTTGCCTGTACTTCCAAATCCTCCGGCTCCTCTATCGGTTTCTGACAATGTTTGCACTTCTTCCCATTCGATTTGTTCATATTTTGCAATGACCATCTGAGCAATTCTTTCTCCTGGTTCAATATCAACCGATTCAGCATTCAGATTGACTACTATTACACCAATTTCTCCACGATAATCGCTATCGATAGTGCCGGGAGCATTTGGAATAGAAATGCCCTTTTTAAAGGCAGTGCCACTTCTTGGTCTGATTTGAGCTTCATAGCCAATCGGTAATTCTATGAAAAGCCCCGTTGGTATGATGGCTCGTTCAAGAGGTTTCAAGGTTTTTATAGTTTCAATATTTGCTCTAAGGTCCAATCCTGCACTGCCAATTGTAGCATACTCCGGCAGGGTATATACGGACTTGTTTACAACTTTAACTTTCATGATTTAGAATTATTTTTTTATAATTTGTAATAAATATTTACCGTCCATAACAAGTATAATAACGATGTAAAATGCTAGGAAAAAGGTACTGTAAGAAAAACTTAGCAATAAACTTTTATCGAAAACAATCTTTGTGTTTTGATGAATAATGAAAATAATTAGAGATAAAATAATGTAAAATAATATTCTTGATATGGAATATGGTACTGGAAAAAGATATTTTCCTGACAAATAACTCAGGGTGAGCATCACGAAATAACAAATAAGTGTTGCCCATGCAGCTCCAGTATATCCTAATATTGGAATCAGAATGATATTGGCAATAATGGTTACAAAAGCGCCAACTATAGAAATGACAGCTCCAATTTTTGTTTTATCAGTCAATTTGTACCATGTAGAAACAATATAATATAAACCAAGAAATAAATTTGCCATCAACAAAATAGGCACTATATGAATTCCTTCACGAAAGGGGGCAGAAACGAAATATTGAAAAATATTCATAAAGAGCATCACTCCAAGAAAAACGATGGATGCTAAAAATGTAAAAAGTAAAGCAATATCAGCATATAATTGTTTGGAATCGTTTTTTGAGGAATTTTTGAAAAAGAAGGGTTCAGCAGCGTAGTTGAAAGCCTGTGTCAATAAATTCATAAAAATGGCAATCTTATAACAGGCTCCGTAAATACCAACTTGAGCGAGTCGCTCATCTAAGCTTCCTTGAAGCATAAACTTTAACAAAGATCTGTCTAACACTTCATTTATAATTCCAGCCAAACCAACAATAATGAGCGGTCCGGCGTATTGCATCATCTTTTTCCAAAGTTGAAAATCAAAATAGAGCTCTCCTTCATTTTTCTTAAAAATTCCAAAATATGGTTTAAGTAATAGGAGAAAGGTGATTAGATTTGCAATTAGATTAGCAATCAAAACATATCCAATACCAAGATCTGGATTATACCATAAGCTTGCTCCAAGTAAATTGTTTTCCAGTAATTTGGGTGAAACAGATACAAAAAAGAACACCAGTACCAGATAACTGAGCATATTGATGATTTTGATAGAGGCAAAACTCATTGCCTTTTCCTCTAGTCTCAGCTTAGCAAAGGGAATAGAAACCAATGCGTCCAGCGCCACTATTAGAATTAACCAGACTATAAAATGCTGCAGATGCTCATATTCCAGAAAAGTTGCTATTTTGGGAGTTAGCAAAATCAAAGTGGCCGTAAATATTATTGTTGAAACTATTATGGAGAAGCTAACCGTCCTGAAAGATGATTGTAGATCTTCTTTTTTATTACCAAATCTAAACAGAGCAGTCTCCATTCTATAAGTAAATGGAATTAACATAAAAGCAGCCCAGGAGTAAAGTTCAGTTTGTATCCCCATTTCTTCTTTTGAAAAATGATAAGTCAGAAAAGGGGTCAAAAATACAAAAGCTAATACTCTGGTAGCGATACTACTTAAACCATAAAGGGCAGTCTGTTTTGCTAATTTTTTTATTAAAGCCACCTTTGGAGATTGTCAGAAATTCAGAAAATAATACTTTCCCCAAACTTAAATAAAAGAAAGGTACTAAAGAAAAAAGAGCTGCAAATTTTTGCAGCTCTTACTATCTTAATTAAGTACTATTGCTTTAATGATTTTTACATCCTCGAGTGGTCTATTCGCCCTGTCACAGTTGACCTTGCTGATTTTATCCAAAACATCCATTCCTTCGGTGATTTTTCCAAAAACAGTATAATCTCTATCCAAATGAGGCGTTCCTCCTAATTCTTTATAAGCATTGCGTTGCTCATCTGAATATTTGAAGTTACGCATTTGCTCCACTTGATTTAAAAAGGCATCGTTTACCGGTTGACCTTGTACGATGTAAAACTGAGAACCACTGGAAGCTTTTTGTGGGTTTACCTGATCGCCTTGTCTGGCAGCGGCCAACATACCTTTGATGTGTACGTTTTCGTTCACAAATTCTGCAGGAATCGTATATCCAGGTCCGCCCATGCCAAGCATTTTACCTGCAGGAGCATCTTTTGAATCTGGATCTCCACCCTGAATCATGAAATTTGGAATGACTCTGTGAAAAAGTAACCCATCGTACAATCCCTCATTGACTAATTTCATAAAATTGTCTTTGTGGCCCGGTGTGTTGTCAAAAAGTTCTATTTTGATGGTACCTAAAGTTGTTTGTAATTCAATCATAGTTGATTTTTTTTCTGTGGCATTTGTCGATCCCTGACCGAAGGCCGAAATTGATAAAAATAGTGTTAAAATGATAAAAATGTTTTTCATAGCGGATTGTTTACATTTATAAGTATGAAATTATAAAATTTGAGTAATAAAATCAATTATGTCTTAATGTTTTCATGCACATACAGAATCAGCTTAGTTTTTAAATAATTTTCCTGACTTTTTAAGTCAATAAAAGGAATTGCTGAAATAAGTTTCCAATGAGGCCAACCATCTGCGTCAATTCCTTCAAATTCGTAATGCCCGTCATAACTAAGCAGTCTGCAAGTAGCAATATGAATCAGATCTTGTTTTTCTTCCTTTGTGTATTCTTCCTTCACCTGACCTAGTTCCTGTATTCCTACAAGAAACAAAATCGATTGTAAATCAGGTAAGCTTTGAAGTTGCATTAAATCCATTAAAAGATGCCTGACTTCCAGCCACTTAAAATCTAATTCCCAATCATCCGAAATAATATTTTCTGTACTCATTATTTATTTATATTTCCTTGAATTTTTAATACTTTGATATTTGGTTCAGTATTAAGATCTAAAGTCAATGTTTTACTTTGAGAACCCTCTCTGCCGATGGCATTAAATTTAGTTTTAATAATAGAATATGCTCCAGCTGGAATTGGCGTGCTGCTACAATAGGCAACCCAACATCCGACACTGGTTTTACAAGATTTGATGATTAAAGGTTTATTTCCGGTATTGGTAATTTTAAAGTTTATATCAATAACTTCTTGTCCGCAGCTGAAATATTTAGTAGTACTATCAACCTCTGCTGTTGTAAAATAGTAATCTTCAACAATAATATCTTGTGATAATATTGAACTTTTCAATGTGATACAAAGAGCATATAACATCAGAAATCGCATTTAAATTCAATTTTTTCTTGTCGAGGAGTTTTTCTCCAATTCAGAGAGCAAATCTTGTGCCGCTCTGATGTTTCGTACTTCCTCACAAGACAACATCAGATGTGTAGCAGTTTGCTTCAACATAAAACGATGGGTGCTATGTGATTGAATATAACTAAGTATTCTATTAAAAATAGCAGAGTTGTAAAAAAGTGAATCTGGCTTTGAGATGAAGAAGCATCTCAATTTTTTGGATTTGTAGCTGATTTTTTCAAAACCAAGCTTTTTGGCATACCATCTCAATCTAAGCGCATCAAATAAGTTTTCGACTGATTTTGGAAGAGGGCCGAAACGATCCGTTAGTTCTACCTTAAATGTTTCAATTTCTGCCTCTGATGCTATATTGTCAATTTTCTGGTAAAGTGCCAATCTTTCAGAAATGCTGTAAACATAAGCATCTGGAATCAACATTTCATCATCGGTTTCGATGTTCACTTCCTGTACAAATTCTTGCTTCTCTTCTAATTCTTCTTTGAACAGTTCACTGTATTCTTCCTCTTTAAGTTCTTGGATGGTTTCATTCAAAATTTTCTGATAAGTTTCATAACCCATATTGACTATAAAACCACTTTGTTCTCCTCCAAGCAAGTTGCCGGCGCCACGAATGTCCAAATCTCTCATAGCAATTTGAATACCGCTGCCAAGTTCTGCAAATTGTTCAATGGTTTGTAATCGTTTTCTGGCATCATTAGTCAAAGAGGAAAGGGGAGGCGTAAGAAGGAAACAATAAGCCTTTCTGTTTGATCTTCCAACGCGTCCTCTCAATTGATGTAAATCGCTAAGTCCAAAATGATGAGCATTATTGATGATAATAGTATTTGCATTGGGAATGTCCAGTCCTGTTTCAATGATATTGGTACAAACCAAAACTTCATGTTCCCCTTCAATGAAATCCAGTAAAACTTTTTCCAAATCATCAGATTCCATCTGACCGTGAGCTACAGCAACATCCAGGTTTGGCATTTGGTCGCGGAGCATTGAGGCCATATCTTCAAGATTTTGAACTCGATTGTGAATGAAAAATACTTGCCCTCCTCGAGAGACTTCATTTTCGATTGCCTCTTTGATTAATTCCATATCAAATGTTTTAATTTCTGTATGGATTGGTTGTCTGTTTGGCGGAGGAGTGTTGATGACTGAAAGATCACGTGCCGCCATCAGTGAAAATTGTAGTGTTCTTGGAATCGGTGTGGCTGTTAAGGTGAGTGTATCAACATTCACCTTCATGTTTCTCAATTTTTCTTTAGAACCTACTCCAAATTTTTGCTCTTCATCAATGACTAAAAGACCTAGATCTTTAAATTTAATTTTTTGATTTAGTATTGCATGGGTGCCAATGAGAATATCGATTTTGCCTTCTTCTACTCTTTTGTAAATCTCTGTTTTTTCTTTTTGAGTTCTGAACCTGTTGACATAGTCGACATTGACTCCGAATTCTTTTAATCTCTGTTTAAAAGTTTGGTAATGCTGTAAGGCCAAAATCGTTGTTGGAACCAGAATTGCGACCTGTTTACTATCCGCTACAGATTTGAATGCTGCTCTTATAGCCACCTCTGTTTTTCCAAAACCTACATCACCGCATACCAAACGATCCATTGGGTAGGGCTTCATCATATCTGCCTTGACGTCCTCCGTAGCTTTAGCCTGGTCAGGGGTGTCCTCATAGATGAAAGATGCTTCGAGTTCATTTTGCAAATAACCATCTGGCGGAAAGGCATAGCCTTCTGTCGCTCTTCTTTTAGCGTATAATTGAATTAAATCAAAAGCCAGTTCTTTAATTTGCTTTTTGGTTTTTCTCTTGATATTTGCCCAGGCATTACCCCCCAATTTGTGTACTGTTGGAGGATTGCCGTCTTTGCCAATATATTTGGAAATTTTATGTAAGGATTGAATACTTACGAACAAAATATCATTTCCCTCAAAAATTAGTTTAACGGCTTCCTGTTGTTTTCCTTGAAGGGTAATCTTTTCTAAACCAGCATATTTACCAACACCGTGATCGATGTGTGTTACGTAGTCGCCAGGTTTTAATTCATTGAGTGTTTTCATCCTCAAGACTACATTTTTGTCAAAACCCTGTCTTGTTTTATAACGATGGAAACGTTCAAAAATTTGATGATCTGTGTAGCAGGCAACTTTGAGATCCAAATCTATAAATCCGTGATGGATTGTCTTTTCTACAGGAATCCATTGAACTTCAGCCTTTAAATCCTGAAAAATACTGTAAAATCGCTCTATCTGTTTTGGGTTTTCCGCAAAAATAAAGTTGTTGATACCTTGTATAGTATTCTCTTTCAGATCTTTGATCAGATGTTCAAAATTCTTATGAAAAGATGGTTGTATAGCTACATGAAATTCATATGATTTGAATTTGTTAAAATAAGTTTGGTTCCCAAATTCAATGACAGTTTTTTCTGTAATGGCTTCTATAATGTCTTTTGGATAGACAAAAGACCTCTCTTTGATCAATTCGTTTGCCTCTTCGAAATCATCAAAGGATAAATTTTTTACCTGATTGGCATATTGGTTGGCAGCCTCAAAACAGTCTTGTAAGGTTTCAAGAACCAATTGCATATTGTGTACCATAATAAGTGTATTATCAGGTAAAATATCCAGTAAATCTGTTTTCTGATTTTGTTCAAACTGAGTATTTACATTAGGAACTATGGTTACAAATGCAATTTTTTGGGTTGATAGCTGTGAACTCGGATCAAAGGTTCTGATACTTTCGACGTCTTCATCGAACAATTCAATTCTATAAGGGTATTGATTTCCATAAGAATAGATATCTACTATTCCACCTCTTACTGAGAATTGTCCTGGTTCGTAAACAAAATCAACATAATCAAACCCATAATCAACCAATATTTCTACTAAAAACTTTAAATCCAGTCTTTCACCCACTTTAATCTTGATGGCTGTTTTTTCGAGGTTGTCAGGAGCAACAACTTTTTCAAAAATAGCCTCTGGATAGGTCACAATTATAGGAGGTATAGTTGATTTGACCAACATTTTACTCACCGTCTCTGTCCTCTGTAGCACATTATTTCTATGAAGCTTATCGAATCCTCTCGGCCTTTTAAATGAATCCGGAAAAAAGTAGGGGCTTGGTTTTTCCATTACAGTTTCAAGATCATTTTGAAGATAGGCCGCTTCCTCTTTATCATCAGCAATAATTAAAATAGGTCGGGCACTTTTTTTATAGGTAGAAGCAATTATAAAGGAAACCTGAGAGCCAAGAAGACCTTTAAAGTGAATACGTCTATTTTGATTGTAATTTATATCTTCTGAAATTTTAGTAATTAGTTCAGAATTTTGATAAGACTGGAAAAGAAATTTATAATTCATTATTGATGTAGGCTTCTGCTTAAGTGCTCAAAATTAGTTAAAAACTAATTTTTAATGTACATAGTTCATAGTTTAATTGATTTAATCATTTTTTGTTTACGAGGCCTAAAAATTAGTTAGCTTAAAATATACATGTTATTAGAGGCTGTAGGTAAAATACCTATTTTGTCTATATGGGTAAAATGCTGAAAAATTAAATTTCAAAAAAAATGACCTTTGTTTTAACAAAAAAGAAAAAAGTTCTTCTGGCGCTCTCGCGCGGTTTCATAGTTTAGTTAGTTAGGTTAAATTTTGGTAAATTACATGCAGTCAAGAATTTTTTTCTTGGCTGCATTGTTTTTTTGTGATTTAGTTAAATCTACCTATATCAATGCTGACAAATTGTCATATTTAATATAAAATTTACTAATTTTGCAACTTGTCAATTCAAATTATAAATAGATAAAAAGTATAATTGATCAATAATGGAACTCTACGATAATAACCCGACAATTGATTTTAGTAAGGAACAAGTTGATGAGTCGTTGCAAGGAGATGTGTTTTTTAAAGAGCAGATGCTAAAATCTAATAATCAGGCCAATAAGAAGTTTTACATTGAAAGCTATGGTTGTCAGATGAATTTCAGTGACAGTGAAATCGTAGCTTCTATCTTGTCAGATATGGGCTACGAACCGACTAGAGAGATGGAAATTGCCGATTTGATTTTGGTGAATACCTGTTCCATCAGAGAAAAAGCTGAAGAGACTGTCAGAAAAAGACTGCGCGTTTTCGACAAAGTTAAGGAAACTAAACCGGCAACACTTATTGGAGTTTTAGGTTGTATGGCTGAGAGAATGAAATCGGCTTTACTGGAGGAGGAAAAGTTAGTAGACATTGTGCTGGGTCCTGACGCCTATAGAGACCTTCCAAATCTTATAGCAACTGCTGAGGATGGGGATAAAGGTATCAATGTTTTTCTTTCCAGAGAAGAAACCTACTCAGATATCAGCCCTGTTCGATTAGATAGTAGCGGTGTTTCAGCCTTTGTAACTATTATGAGAGGTTGTGACAATATGTGCTCCTTCTGTGTAGTACCTTTTACCCGCGGAAGAGAAAGAAGCAGAGATTTATTCAGCATAGTAGCTGAATGCAGAGATCTTTTCAACAGAGGGTTTAAAGAAGTAACTTTATTGGGTCAAAATGTAGATAGTTACAAATGGGAAAATCCTGAGAATAATCAGATTGTTGATTTTGCAGATTTAATTGAACAAGTAGCTTTGTTGGATCCGGATTTAAGAATTCGTTTCTCCACATCCCATCCTAAAGATATAAGCGACAAGGTTTTATTTACAATGGCTAAATATGAAAATATCTGTAAGTATATTCATTTGCCTGTCCAGTCGGGCAGTAGTATCGTTCTTAAAAAAATGAACAGAACTTACGACCGAGATTGGTATATGAAAAAAATTGACAGAATAAAGGAAATAATTCCTGAATGTGCCATTTCTTCAGATATTATCTGTGGTTTTTGCGCTGAAACTGAAGAAGATCACAAAGATACCTTATCCATTATAGAATATAGTGATTACAGCATGTCCTATATGTTTTTCTATTCTGAAAGACCGGGAACCCTTGCTGCCAGAAAATATGAGGATGATATTCCTGAAGAAGTGAAAAAAAGAAGGTTAGATGAGGTCATTCGTCTTCAAAATCAAATCTCCTATCGTCATAATTCGAGAGATGTTGGCAAAGTTTTCAAAGTTTTGATTGAAAAAGTTTCTAAAAAGAGTGAAGAGGAATTTGCCGGAAGAAACTCTCAAAATAAAATGATTGTTTTCCCCAGACAGGATTCAAAAATAGGCGATTATGTTTTTGTAAGAGTAACTGATTTTACTCAAGCTACTTTAAAAGGTGTAATTGTTGAACACTAATACACCATAAGTTTGAGAATTAACTTCTTTAATTAAGAGTTTATTTTTCAAATGCAAAACAAAATTATTTTATGAAAAGACTATTTTTCTTTTTCACCTTGACAATGTTCTTAGTTACAAACAGATCATTTTGTCAGCCACTTTTAAAAACTGAAAGCGTTTCTATTTTCAAAAATGCATCTGCTTTTTTTGTTAAATCAGGAATTGTCAATACCAAAGATAAAAAGTGGGAACTGATTGGAGATTCAATACCAAAAGCATTGCAGGGAACACTTTGGTTTTCGGCTCCAACCGGTGAATTGAATATCATCAAAAGCTTTTTTCAGGATAAAGAAATTCAAGGATTGGCATCTCAGTATTATGACATGATGTTGGCCAATGATGGCAAGAGAGTGAAGGTATTATTAGCAGGAGATAGTACCTGGATAGAAGGTAAAATAAAAATATTACAAATTCCAAGTTCTGATCCCAGAAAGCCGGCTAACAAATCAACGAATCTCTTTGCAATTGTTTTGGATAATGGCCACACCATATTATTGACGCAACAACAGGTAAATTCTCTTCAAAAATTAGTTTTTGTAGATGCTCCTTCTTTTACCAATAGCTCTATTCAAAAATTGCCTGTATTGCAGGTAAATTTTAATACCCCTAAGGATAAACAGGCCTTAAATATGATGTATTTGAGTAATGGAGTCAGCTGGACACCTGATTATTTAATTGAACTTTTAACGGAAGATAAAGCACTATTAAAACTAAGAACAACCATTATCAATGACGCTGAG
>JBILRD010000176.1:0-5149 GCA_044372845.1 Saprospira sp.
TCTGACCGCTAAAGTTGCCATTGCATTGGTTTTAAGGTGTTGATCCATCATTCGACTCAAGTCAATATTGCTCAAAATATCAGCATTTAAAACTAAGAAAGGGCCGGCATTTTCCAATTCAGTTCTGGCCTTCCACAATCCTCCACCTGTATCCAGCAATTCATCTCTTTCATCAGAAATTACCATCTCAATTCCGAAATGATTTCTAGAATTGATAAAATTGATGATTTGATCGGCATGGTGGTGCACATTGACCACTATTTTTTTAGCGCCATGTTTTGTCAACAAATTGATTGAATGCTCCAGCATAGTAATTCCATTTACTTCGACCAAAGCTTTTGGAATCGAATCTGTTAGCGGCTTCAGACGAGTTCCAAGTCCCGCGGCGAAAATCATAGCATTCATATCGTTAAGAAAAATTTTTAAAGGCTGATTATTTAGAAATTCCTAACTTTTAAAACTTATCAAAGTTCCAAAAAAATAGTATTTTTGTGCTGATTTTGTGCATCATATTTAATAATTCAATATAAAATTCTGAAAATGAAAGAAGTATATATCGTTTCCGTTGCCCGTACACCGATTGGCAATCTTGGAGGAACTTTGAGTGGTTTAACAGCCATTGATTTGGGAAAAACAGCAATCAAAGCAGCTGTGGAAAGAGCCGGCATCAGTCCCGACAAGATTACAGAAGCCTACATGGGCAATGTCCTTCAGGCCAATGTTGGTCAGGCGCCAACCAAACAGGCGATTTTGGCTGCTGGTTTATCCACTGCAACTCCTTGTACCACTGTCAACAAGGTTTGTGCTTCGGGAATGAAGGCGGTCATGCTTGGCGCTTCTTCCATCATGCTAGGTGACAATGAAATCGTGTTGGCTGGTGGTATGGAAAGCATGAGCAATGCACCTCACTATCTACCAAGTGGTAGAACCGGAATCAAATACGGAAACGGACAAATCCTTGATGCTATCGTTCGTGACGGCCTACAGGATCCGTACAGCGGTGATATGATGGGCGTTTGTGGAGAAGTTTGTGCAGAGGGTAAAAATATTTCAAAAGAAGAACAGGACAGCTATGCTTTTGCTTCCTATGAGAGAGCCAGAAATGCTTATCAAAACGGTTATTTTCAAAATGAAATTGCTCCTGTTGAGATCAGTGGACCTAAGGGAACAACAGTCATCAGCAGAGATGAGGAGGTAGATAACAATAGAATTACAGACTTGGCTTCAGTGCAAAAAGGCCGAGCGGTTTTCAAGAAAGACGGTACTGTTTCAGCTATCAACGCTTCTAAAATCAATGACGGTGCTGCTGCTTTGATTTTAGCTTCGGAAGATGCTGTCAATACACATGGCTTGAAAGCAATGGCGAAAATTGTCAGTTTTGCAGATGCTTCTCAGGAACCGGTTTGGTTCACCACTACTCCGGCTATGGCGATGCAGAAAGCATTGGATAAGGCTGGTTTGAGCATTTCGGATATCGATTATTTTGAGGTGAACGAGGCTTTTTCAGTTGTCGCTTTGGCAAATATGAAAGAAATGGGCATTGCTCACGATAAAATCAATGTTTTCGGCGGAGCAGTAGCTATGGGTCACCCGATTGGTATGTCTGGTTGCAGAATCATCATTACATTGATTTCTGTATTGCAGCAAAAAGGTGCTAAAAGAGGAATGGCTTCCATCTGTAATGGTGGTGGCGGTGCTTCTGCTGTGATTGTGGAGTTGGTGTAAGGGAACTTTACAAAATATTATATCGAAGCAGTCTTCTGAAAAGAGGGCTGCTTTTTTAGTTTGATATTTTAAAGGTAAATTTAATATTATTATATATATTGCAAATAATATACTTTTTCAACTTATTTATTCAGTTATCAAGTTATAAATATCAAATCCCCCTAAATTTTAATCCTTAATTATGAAAAATCCGTTACTAATTTTTGTTAGCTTGACTTTATTATTTAGCTCCTGTTCTGTTAAAACAATCTATCAAGTTGTCAACACTAAATCTGATTCAATAGATAGTACCTACAATTTTGAAAATAGTGAAATCAACTGTAGTTATGATTTTTGGGATCCAAAATCAGGTAGTCCATTTAGATTCAAATTATACAATAAGACAAATAACCCCATATATTTAGATTGGAGTAAAAGTAGTTTTATTATCAATGGACAAAGTTTTGATTATTTCCAAGAAGCTACGTTTTCAGAGAGTAAAATATTAGCAAAATCTTCTACTAATATATTTCAAAATAGACAAAACTTATCTTCAAATACTACTGCAGCTCAAATAAGTTCGGTTCAATCTTATAAACAAAAAAAAGTACAACATATACCAGCACAATCCTATATTGAGTTTAAACTAAATTCAGGAGCAATGGAAATGATTAAAGGATGTGATTACAAAATAAATGGTAATGAAAGATTTAAGGAATTTAATTTTGAAAAAACAAATTCACCGTACATTTTTAGAAATTATTTGAGCTACACAAATAAAGAAAATGAGACAGACTTTAAAATAATAGATAATGAGTTTTGGGTTAATAAAATTTATATGATGAATGAAAGTACCTTTATGGGGGATAGAAAAAGTATAGATAATTGTAACAATACTAAATCCTACACTTACAGCTACCCTTTCAAAAGTAAAAAAAATTTTTACTATATAAAATCTGAAAAAGGCACTAATCCACTTGCCGTTGTTTTTGGCGTAGCAGGTGCTTTAGTTTTAATTTCACTATTGGCTTTAGCCAGGTAATAACTTTTAATTTTCATCCCATGAAACTCTCCCAATTCACAAAACATCTAGAACAGCTAGATAGCATCAATTTCATTCAATCCAATGGCAATGCAGTTCCGGCTCATTTCCACATCACGGAAGCAGGATTGACGAGCAAACATTTTATCGACTGTGGCGGAACCGTCCGAACAGAAAAAAACATCAGCTTTCAGTTATGGGTAGCCAATGATCTGGAACATCGATTAACCACTCAAAAATTATTAAAGATTATTGATATAGCGACTCCTTTATTTGAAAATGAAGATCTGGAAGTCGAAATTGAATACCAACAAGACAGTATCAGCAGATATGAGCTGGATTTTAATGGTAGTAATTTTATTCTGATTACAAAGCAAACGAATTGTTTAGCACAAGATTCCTGTGGTATTCCAAAAGTAAAACCTCGAATTAAATTGTCTGAATTAAAAAGTTCCTGCTGTAAACCTGGTGATAATTGTTGTTGAAAAAATATTATCTTTAAATAATTGATAACTCATTTTTCTATACAATGAATTCTTACAGCGACAAAACATCTGAAGATGAAAGCCTGTCAATTTCAAGTTCAGAATCTCAAAAAAAGAGTTCAAAAACTGCAGCAACTGACTTTGTTGACAACAGACCTGAAGCGCTTGCTCAAAAAGAATTACAGGAAATGATAAATGGTCAATCTAAGGATGCAAAACTTGATTCCGGATTGGATACAGTAGGTGGAAGTCCAAAATCAGCTGGAAATGCAAACTGGGAAAAATTAAAAAGTAAAATCAGCCTGAGTTCTGACGTTTTTAAAATGTCAGGAGAAATTGCAGCCGGCAAGACCGTTCTCAATAAAGATGGAGCAAGTTTAGCAAGACGAATGAACAGAAAAGAACAGATAGCCTCCCCGGAATTGTTATTTTCTCCTGCTGAAGTTAAAGCACATTTAGGAAAATTTTCAAGCGGAGCTCATGCTTTTATCAGTCCTGAAAAAAATAAAAACATCAAAGGTGATTGGGGCTGGGGACTGGATAAAAACTTTGTTGGCACTCTAACCGAAGCTGATACTCTCGTGGAAAAGGCGCAGAGTGAAAAAGGAATTTTTACACTCGAAGAAGAATTGGGCATCCCTCACCTGAAATCATGGTCATGGGCCAACAAGGAGAAAAATCCGGAGCATGCCATGTGGCGCTATAAAATTCCAAAACCGGAGAATTATAACCTGGCCATGCCATCAGGAAGAGAAAGTGGTGCCTACAAAGAGGAATGGATTGCAGGCGGTAAAGCTCTGGGTGGAGCAAATGAAGCCGTCATTGATAAAATTCCAAGGATTAAACTTTTACTGGAAATTGCCAAAGGTGAGATCATCACTGAGGAAGTTAAATTTCCAACAACGGAAGATTACTTTGAGGAGTATATCGTCTAACACCTTCAATTATTATTTTTAGTTTAGTTTAATTGAAGAATAAAATTACATTTTAAGGTTAACAACTGAATTTTGATTGTTAATTTTTGTAAAAATTATGTACATTGTAAAGCCAAAACATAATCAATATGCAAGACAATTCACTTCTAACCACCATTATGCCGATTGCCCTTGGAATTATTATGCTGGGGCTTGGTCTATCTCTATCGCTGGCTGATTTCAAAAGAGTTTTGGTTTATCCCAAAGCTGTATTCATCGGACTAATTTGCCAAATGATTCTACTGCCGATTATTTGTTTTGGCATCGCTATTGGTTTCAAACTAGGTCCTGAATTAGCCGTTGGGCTGATGCTTTTATCAGCTTCACCGGGTGGTGCCACCGCTAATCTATACAGCCATTTATCCAAGGGAGATGTGGCATTGAACATTACTTTAACAGCAATTAACAGTATTCTAACTCTATTTACCCTGCCCTTAATCGTGGAATTTTCACTGTCTTATTTCGTTAGCGGAGGAGAAATTACCATGCCTTTTAAAAAGGTTGTAGAAGTTTTTTTAATCGTTCTGATTCCAGTAACACTGGGTATGATCATCAATGCCAAGGCCAATAAGTTTGCCAAGATGATGGACAAGCCCGTTAAAATTCTTTCCGTTCTTTTCCTGGTTCTGGTCATCGTTGGAGCTGTTCTGAAAGAGAAGGAACATATTGCTGAATATTTCCAACAGGTAGGATTAGCCGCTTTAGTATTTAATGTTTTGAGTATGACTATTGGTTACTTTGTTCCCATGTTGATTAAGGTTGAAAAAAAACAAGCAATTGCCATTGGAATGGAGATTGGCATACATAACGGCACTCTAGCCATATTTATCGCTTTGAATGTCTTGGGGAATAGCGGCATGAGTATACCTCCGGCGATCTACAGCCTTATTATGTTCTTTACAGCGGCAGCATTTGGATATTTGGTGAACTTAAAAAAACCAAGT
>JBILRD010000177.1:0-5147 GCA_044372845.1 Saprospira sp.
TTTTGAATAGCCATAGCTGGACCCAATAAATCTAATTGACCTTTCATTGCTTTTTTGACAAGCATACCTACGGCAAGCAATCTATTGATTTCATTGGTACCTTCAAAAATTCTATTGATTCGAGCATCTCTGTAAGCTCTTGCTGCGGAAAATTCTTCAGAAAATCCATTGCCACCATGAATTTGAACAGTTTCATCAACAACATAATCCAACATTTCAGAACCAATTACCTTTAACATGGCACATTCCACTGCATATTCTTCAGCAGTTTCCAGCTGAGCACTTGCATAGCTTATACCTGAGGATAGCATGCTTTTGGTTTTTTCCTGTAAAAGGTGTGAAGTGCGATATAAGGCAGATTCTGAGGCAAAGATTTGAATCGCTTGTTCCGCCAATTTAAATTGAATAGCACCAAAACTACTGATTGGAACTCCAAATTGTTGACGATCGTTGGCATATTTGATTGCTGAATCAGCATTCCACTTCGCACCACCCAATGCCATTACGCCTAGTTTAAATCGTCCAATATTCAAAACATTAAAAGCGACCAGGTGACCTTTACCAATTTCTCCCAAAATATTCTCAACAGGAACTTTTACATTTTCAAAAAACACTTGTCTGGTAGAAGATCCTTTGATCCCCATTTTGTCTTCTTCAGCACCTAAACTAAGACCTTCTCTATCTCTTTCGACTAGAAATGAAGTAAACTTATCCCCATCTACCTTAGCAAAAACTATAAAAACATCTGCAAATCCAGCATTTGTTATCCACATTTTTTGACCACTGATCAAATAATGTTTACCATCCTCACTAAGAATTGCTTTGGTTCTCGCTGCTAAAGCATCAGAACCAGAACCCGGTTCGGTTAAACAATAGGAAACTACTAATTCGCCGGAACAAAGTCCAGGTAAATATTTTTTCTTTTGCTCTTCGTTACCGTAATAAAATATCGGCAACATACCAATTCCTGTATGAGCTGCAATTGAAACTGAGAATGAACCGGATCGTCCAATTTCTTCCGTAATGAGCGTATTTGTATTCGTCTCCAAAGGCATTCCACCGTACTCTTCTGGAATATGAGAACTCAAAAGACCCTGCTCACCTGCAATTGCCAACAAGCTCTTGGAAATGTTATTTTCCTGTTTCTCAATTTTTTTGTAGTTGGGATAAATATGCGCTTCACAAAAATCTCTGACCATTTGTTTAATCATGATTTGTTCCTCATTAAACTCCTCGGGAATAAAAGTATCGTTCCATCCGGAATCTTTGACCAGAAATTCGGCTCCTTTCAGCACATTTTCATTTGATGACATAACATTAAATTTATACTATTAACAAAAACTTAGTTTACAAGACTTTAATAACGCAAAAAAGAGATCAGCCCTTGCAGACTTCTCTCTTTTTATAATCGAATCTAATTTAGCTAAAAATTTAAATACTGCAAAAAATTCTATAGTTAAATAGTCCCTTTATACAATTATAACATGCTACACATTAACAGAATCTCTTTAACAGAAAAAAAATGTAATTTTGTTCAACAATATATTTCTTAAATCAAAACGATCATGAGAATTCTTTAGCAGATTTTACAATTCTCTTTAGTTAAAATACTAAATTTTTGAACTTTGTTTTTAATTTAACCTTTACTAAAATCAATATTTAATCATTATGTCAAAAAGGGTTGTTGTAGGTTTATCCGGAGGAGTTGATTCGAGTGTTTCTGCAGCATTGTTGTTGGAACAAGGCTATGAGGTCATTGGACTCTTCATGAGAAACTGGCACGACGAATCGGTGACTATGGAAAATGAATGCCCATGGATAGAGGACAGTAATGATGCATTGCTGGTAGCTCAAACGCTTGGAATACCTTTTCAAGTAATTGATTTAAGTGAAGCTTACAAAGAAAGGATTGTAAACTATATGTTTTCTGAATATGAAAATGGCAGAACACCCAATCCGGATGTCTTATGCAATAGAGAAATCAAATTTGATATTTTTTTAAAAACAGCCTTAGAACTGGGTGCAGATTTTGTAGCTACAGGTCATTATTGTCAAAAAAAACAATTTGAATCCAATGGAAAAGTAATTTACCAATTACTGGCTGGAGCTGATAAAAACAAAGATCAAAGTTATTTTTTGTGCCAACTCACTCAAAAGCAACTTGAATATGCGCTGTTTCCTATAGGCCATCTTCAAAAATCAGAAGTTAGGACCATAGCTCAAAAATACGGTTTAGCAACAGCTGAGAAAAAAGACTCACAAGGACTTTGTTTTGTTGGAAAAATCAAATTACCTATTTTTTTACAACAACAATTAAAACAAAAAATCGGTGATGTTGTAGAAATTCCTGTTAATTTCCAATTGTACTCTGTCATGGACAATACAATCGACAAGGAAACAGATTTTGAAAAAAAATTGAAATTACTCTCTAAATCAATCCATTATCGTCATGAAGATGGCTCTATCATTGGAAAACATCAAGGAGCGCATTTCTTTACGATAGGACAGAGAAAAGGATTGCAAATTGGCGGTAAAAAGGAACCAATTTTTGTAATTGCAACTGATACAACTCATAATATAATTTATGTTGGTCAAGGTGAATCACATCCTGGACTAAATCGTAAAGCTCTATTTATTCCAAAAGTAGATGTTCATTGGATAAGAAAAGATCTGGAAATTGAAATTGGACAAGATAAAAAATTCTTATCCAGAATTAGATACAGACAACCTCTTGTTGAAGTTACCATTTATGCCCGATATGAGGGATTATATCTGGTTTTTGACGAAGAGCAAAAAGGTATAACCCCTGGTCAATTTGCTGCCTGGTACGAAAATGATGAACTTATAGGATCGGGGGTTATTAGCTAGACTTTGCCTGAGAGCTTAGATGTCTGATGGTAGAGGGCGCAACTCCAAAATGATTTGGCAGAATAATATTTGGAACACAAACTTTGAATCCAATTTTAATTAGTGCCATGTGGTGAATACAATGTTCCATATTGAAAACAATTTCTCTTTCCAGATTGCTATTAACCGAATAATTAACATCAGATTTGTCTAAATCATGATTGATAATCAATAGCAAATCTATATTCTTCGGCTTTGAATTTAACCAATTGATAAGCTCGTCAATAGTTTTACAAGCTTCCTCCGCTGATCTTTCCAAAACGATATTCCGTTTTCTTAGATCGTAGCAAACATTTCCTTCAGAAATCTGATCCATCAAACATTGATAAAATTCAATAATATGTCTACAATGCTGACCAATGCTGGAACCTGAAAACAATTCTATTGATTGACTATAGTCTTTGTCCTTTAATTTAAAAATTGCAGTTTTGAGATCAAATAATATGATCGAGGCATTATCGTAGATGGTCATGAGAATAAATTTGTAATACAAAATTAAAGTTAATTTATGGTAATTCAAATCTTTAGCCTTAGTCAATCATTAAAATATTAATATCATTTTAGTAAATTTGTGCTAATTAAATATTTATGCTCGACAAAGAACTAACATCAGATATTTCGAACCTTTACATTTCATGGTCTAAAAATCTGGATTTTGAAATTGAAAAATTACCGGTTTCCGGCTCTGAAAGAATATATTTTCGATTTCACGGAAAACAAAGAGCATTGGCGGTTTACAATCCCAATAAATTTGAAAATGAAACTTTTATATCCTTCGCACATTCATTAAACCAAGCTGCTGTAAAGGTTCCTCGTATTTATTCACAAAACTTAGAAAAAAACATATACCTTATAGAGGATTTAGGGGAGAATTCGCTCCTAGAATTTCTCGAAAAAGAAAGAAAAAATAGCTCTGATATTTTCCCTCATAACATTCAAAACCTTTACAAAAAAGTATTAAAAGATTTGGTTAATATTCAAATCAACGGAGATAAAACGATTGATTATGAAATCTGCTACCCAAACAAGCTCTTTGATTATAAATCAATGTACACTGATTGTAACTTGTTTAAATACTGGTATCTGTATCCAATTAAAGCTACATTCAACGAGCAAAATCTTGAAAAGGATTTTGAAACACTCTGTACTTTTTTGAATCACAATGAGCACAATTATTTCATGTTCAGAGACTTTCAAGCCAGAAACATCATGTTCTACAATGAAGAATTGTATTACATAGATTTTCAGGGGGGCAGGAAAGGTCCTTTACAGTACGATTTGGCCTCTCTCCTTTTTCAAGCTAAAGCTGCAATTCCAAACGAAACAAGAGAGGATTTACTGGATTTTTACCTGGGGGAACTCAGTCAACAAATCGTTTTTGACAGAGATCTATTTAGAGAAAAATATTATGGTTTTGTTTTGCTGAGAACCATGCAGGTGCTGGGTGCATATGGATTTAAAGGTTATTTTCAAAAAAAACAACATTTCATAAAAAGTATTCCTTTCGCCATTGAAAATCTTAAATGGTTTCTAAAAAACATTAAACTTCCAGTTAAACTTACAGAATTAACTAGAGTTTTAATGAGCATTGTTCAATATGAGGAAAAATTTCCCAAAAATGAGATTTTTACTAAGAATGAAAACATAAAACCTTTACATTTACATATCCGAAGTTTTGCTTACAAAAATGGGCTTCCCGAAGATGAGAGTAATGGCTTTGGTCAAGGATTTATTTTTGATTGTAGAAATATTCATAATCCCGGAAGGTATGAACCATTCAAAAAATTATCGGGTTTAGACCATGACGTTCAATCTTTTTTGGAAAAAGATGGCGAAATAAATGAATTTTTGCACCCTGTTTTTAATCTTTTGGAACAAAGTATTGAAAAATACCTGAACAGAGGATTTGAGTATCTTGGAATAAATTTCGGCTGTACTGGTGGTCAACACAGATCGGTTTATGCAGCTGAAAAAACAAAGGAATTCCTGGAAAAAAAATTTTCAGGGTTCAATGTTTTAATTAGTGTCTATCATAGAGAATCTGAAAATTGGAATAAATAATATATTCAATTAAACATGAGTATTCAAAAATCAAATATAACAAGCTACCTCAGAAAAATTCCCCATTTTTTCAGGTATGGATTATTGGTATTGCTTGTACTTTTTCTTAGTCTATTTTTTCCGGTAAGTGTAGAGAAAAACCAGAGTTTCGAACTTGGGGAAAATTGGAAATATGATGA
>JBILRD010000178.1:0-5145 GCA_044372845.1 Saprospira sp.
AATCATTTAACGTGAGTCAATCTCTTATCGGTTTAACAATTGTAGCCATTGGAACCTCCTTACCAGAATTGGCAACCTCTGCCATGGCAGCCTATAAAAAACAATCAGATATTGCCATTGGAAATGTTGTGGGGTCTAACATATTCAACATCTTTTGGATTTTGGGTCTAAGTTCAATTGTCAAGCCTCTGCCCTTTAATCAAAATTCCCAGATTGATGTGATGATGACAATATTTGCCAGTCTTGTTTTATTCATTTTACTGATGGTCGGCAAAAGACATGTCATTGAAAAATGGCAAGGAGTTCTAATGATTCTTATCTATATAGGTTATCTGGTATTTTTGATTTCTAATAGCTGATAGTAATGTTTTTATTGAGAGTCGTCTATATTATGAACATACTTATTTAACTCCAATTAAATAGTATAGTGTTCTGTATTCTCAGATTATGAATTTGGTCATATTATTATAGGTTATAATATTTTATTTTGGTAGTTGTTATTCACTAACATATAAAATTTATACCTATGAAAAAAAATATCGGCAATGCAGATCGACTATTGAGATTGATGTTTGCTTTAATAGTAATACCACTTTTCTTTATGGGTAACCTAGTTGGAATGGTGGGTAACATCTTTATGTTTTTAGCCATTATTATGTTATTTACAAGTATGTTTAGTTTTTGTCCTATCTACAGACTTCTTGGCATAAACAGTATACCCAAATAACAATAGAAAATTAAGTTTTCAAAAAAAAATGCCCCCAATTTATTATAAAACTGGAGGCAGGACTATAAAGCTTAAAATCTTATTGTTTAACTAATTTCTGAGTAAACTTTCTTCCGCTATCCAGATCAATTACATTGATGAGATACAAACCCTTCGTTAAATTTGATGTATCTATCAAATGTTGTTCTCCGTAATATTCCTCTTCTACCAGGACTCTACCAGAAACATCGATCAGGCTAAGTTTGAAATTAGAACTGTAATTCAGGTAAACAACTGTATTTTCCTTAACAGGATTTGGATAAACCTGCATGGTATAATTTAAGTCAATATTTTGAGCAGGCTCCTCAGTCGCAACCAGATTTTGTTCAAATACAGGAAGCATCAGCCTCGAAGGATGTTCCGGAGAAAAAGCTATTCTGTTAATCGCAATTCTTGGTTCCATTTCTACACCATTGAAAGTGTATTTTTGACCATCTCCAGGACGACGACGGAAAAACTCTCCATCGTTAATGGGAAGATTAGGATTAACCTGATATCTGGTATAGTTACTGCTGCTGATCAATACTTTCATTTTGTGTTGTCTTCCAAATGTATAAGCTATTGGAAGCATTTCGAAAGCATATTCATAGATTTCTCCGATGTTGATATTTTCAAAGAGTGCATTGTCATTTTCTTGACCGTCAAAAATAGAACGAGCATAATGACGACCACGAGCATTTACACAACCTTCCACAACGAAATATTCACTGCCATCAGGATATACATCAACAATTCTTACAAAAAAGTCTGTATCTGTCGGTCCCGAATTAGTACCTGCAGGATTTGATTTAGCATATAGTACTGCTTTGGGGAAACCTATGACATTTAAGGTATCCTGAAGAATATCTGTTTCAAATTTGATAACACCAGGCCTATCCATGGTATATGAAGCCCATTCTGTCAAATCAAATTGTCCTTGACTATCTCTTAATCCATCGGGAGTTTTGACAATCATATTAGAACCACCAATGGTACGAATGGGATCTTCAGGATCATGAACATACATCTTGAATCCTTCATTACTAACTGGTACATTTCTATCAATATTTCCATTTTGATGTAAATAATAATTATCCCATCTTATACCATTGGTCAATGGAAATTCGTTCGCACCAAACCAATAGTTTCCAACGTTTTGATTAAGACTAACACCATCATTTACTGGTCCGACAACATAAAATCTTACATCCGGGACCCGGCTGAAATCAGTGTATGGAATTTCATCAATCTGACCTTCATCCAATCCTGGAATCAAAGAATTTCCTAAGGCAGGAATATCCAAAGTTATGATATTCTCATTTTGAGTTATAATGTCTCTGACTGCAATGGTAACACCTCTTAGTGGTTCTGTCCCATTGATAAAGGCAATTAACTGATTTAAAGGAACCTTATAATTTCGAGCGGGGAATCTGATTTGAAAAACGCTTGCAACTGTATTCCATCTATTCGATGCAGCTATAAATGCTTTAGGCTCACCAAGAAACTGGGTAGAATCATAATTCATATTATAACGATACCAGGAAATAATTTCAGACTGTAAAGCCTTAGATATAGGCAATTCTGAAGATGAGAAATCATCTAAACTAAATCCGATTATGTCTGCAACATTTTCAGGATAAGTGATATCTCCAGTTCTTCTGCTTCCCATGGTTTGATGGGCCCACGGACCGATGACTAATTTTTGAAGATATTTTGATTTTTTATTGGGATCCAGATGTCTTCTCAACAAGTTCCAGGTTTCGATCTGCCCATCTGTAAAAATATCCCACCAACCGGTAAAATGAAACATGGGAACTTCCATATTGGTATATCTGCTGAATTGCCCGTTAGGATCACCAAGACCCTGGCTATTTACCGGAGCGCGAGAGGCATCCATATCCACTCGACCAATACTGTTTGGATAATAACCAGCAGGACCATTGTTATATCTTACTGAGGAAAAATGATTTATTGCCCTGTTGGCCGCCTCGAATTTGTTTGGCAAACCGTAGTCAGTAGCGGAATGCATATTGTTGTCAATATCATTATCAAACATATTGAGATTATCGTCAGTACCAGTAAAAATTTGACCTTTGAGCCAACCATTCACTAACTGATCTCTGAAAACACCATTTTGGAATCCTGTACTTTTGAAAAATTCCTGAGTAGCTACAATCGGAATCAAACATTTTAATCCAGGTTGACTCGGATCTATTTTCCTGGCTGCTGCCGCCTGATATTGATTATATCCCAAAGCTGAAGCTCCAAACATTCCTATTCTACCGTTGGTAAGCTTGGCTTGTGTTTCGGGAATCCCATCTCCATTGTTATCCCAGTTCCAGTTTCTATCAAGAATTGCCTGTATGGAATTGTAACCGTCTTCATGTTTATTACCATTTCTGGGATCAGACAAAGGAGTAACATCCAAAACATGTCCATAATTGGAATGGTAGGGATTTTTATTCCAACCATCACTATACAATGGCAAATAAACTCCTTCTGAACTGTAACGACCTCTCATGTCCTGAACAGCATAACTGTATCCTAGAATGTTGATAGGAGCCGCTGCATCATCCCATGACCCTTTATTATAAGGAGTTCTTGAGAAAACCATTGGTAACTGAAAAGGATTTGGATTCGGTTGCCCGTTGACAGAATCATACATAATGAACTGGATACCTTTGGGTAGTACTTGTAGTCTTTGTGTTCCAACAATTGGAATATTGACATCTACTAATAAACAGTCCTGTAAAATCGGGAAATAAACATCGGTCATCAAATCAATACCATCAGGCATTGTAATTGGGATAGTGTATTTGGTAGATAATTCTCGAATATTATCCAATTGACCGTTGTTATTCTGTGCCTTTAAAGCAGAAAAAACTAAAAGGACAAACAATAGATTGTATAAGTTTTTCATGTTTTCAAAACGTTAATTATCAATATTTGGGGTAAAATCAAAATTAAATATTTTTTTAAATTATTACATAAAAATTTAATTTTTTTTAAAAAAATATAGATTTTCGTTTAATATCAAACTATGCCAAACCATGAACAAAATTATTTTACTCTTCATTCTTGGATTTAGTCTAAATTTTACTTTTGCTCAGACCATCACTATAAAAGGAAGAATTCTTGACAACAGCAATCAAAATCCATTATCTTTTGCCAATATCGGAGTAGTTGAAACCGGAGCCGGAACTAATAGTGATGAAAATGGAAATTTCAGTATAGATTTAGAGTTTTCCTCGAGTCAACCAAGCTTTACACTGTCCTTTACTTTTCTTGGTTACGAAGAACAAACAAAGGTCGTCACCGCACAATACCAAAACCTAGAGATTTTACTTAACCCATCTTATATTTCAAGCAGTGAAGTGGTGGTATCCAGTTCAAGGATAGCTGAATCTATATTACAATCTCCAGTCAGTATTCAAAAAGTTACTGCTCAACAAATTAGTGCTACTGCAGGTGGAAATTTTTATGATGGTTTCAGAAACCTCAGAGGAGTTGATATCAATACTTCCAGTGCAGGTTTCCAGGCCATCAATATGAGAGGTTTTAACAATACTGCTCCTGTTCGAGTGGTACAATTTGTTGATGGTATGGACAACCAGGCTCCAGGATTAAATTTTCCGGTTGGTAACCTCGTTGGAGCAAGCTCTCTTGACATTGAAAGTGTAGAAATTATTACTGGTCCTGCCTCAGCATTATACGGTGCCAATGCTTTTCAAGGTGTTGTAAATATGATTACTAAAAATCCTTACGATTATCAAGGCTTGGATATTGAAGTAAAAGCTGGTAGCAGAAATATGCTTGAAACCAACTGGCGTTATGCCCAGGCTTTTGGGAAGGATAAAAAATTTGCAGCAAAAATTACCGGTTCATTTTTAAGAATGAATGACTGGATTGCCAATGACGCAACTGCCAATAGATATGGAGATCTTAATGCTGAGGTAAACTTGAGCTCTATCGTTGCTCAACAACAATACAATATGAATCTTTCTCAGGAAGATCGTGACCAGTGGGTAGCGTTGAACAATTATATCGAATTCAACCCTGTAGTTGGTCAAAGCGGACTCAATAGAAGAACAGTTAGCTCACCGGGATATATGGAAAATGAGTTGGCAGATAATGAAGTCAAAAGCTTAAAAGCAGGCTTAGGCTTGCATTACAGATTCAATCCAAAAACTGAACTTTCCTACACCGGTAAATTTGGATTAGGAAGTGCCATCTATCAAGGAGCTAACAGATATGCCATTAGAGATATTTTATTTCAGCAGCACAAACTGGAATTAACCGGATCCAACTACATGGTAAAAGCATACGCTACACTTGAAGATGCAGGAAAATCCTATGATGCGGTTTTTACAGGTATCAACATTACAAGAGCTTCCATCAAA
>JBILRD010000050.1:0-9422 GCA_044372845.1 Saprospira sp.
CTTCTTCCTTTGACTCTTTTATTCTGGTAATATCCTCTGTCAAAATTATAATTCCTCCTACCTGGTTAACATCCTTAAACCAAGGTTTTATCTTCCATTTTAGCCAGATGATGGAACCATTTGATCTGACTATTTTCTCTTCTTCCTTGCTTATCGATTCACCATTAAGCCCTAGCTGAACATATTTTTTCCAATGATCAGAAATAGATGGGAATATCTGTAATATATTTTTACCCTGAATCTCTTCTTCTTTTAATCCAAAATAAGAGTGCCAATTTTCTGATGCAACCAAATATCTAAGCTCATCATCTAACATAACAATTGAAGTTGGGGCATCCCTGATAAACTGCTTTTGTCTCTCAAATGACAATTGAATCTCAGTTACATCAGTCGTAATACCATCAACTCTAATTGGTTTATCACTTTTATCGAAGATCAACTTACCTTTATTCCTAACCCATTTAACTTTACCACTAGGACAAACAATTCTATAAGTACAATCAAATGCTCCTTTCTCTCTTAAAGCATTATCAATTATTTCTATGTTTTGTTTGTCTTCAGGGTGTATAGATTTACTCCAGAGTCTCGCATCTTTTAACCACTCTTTTGAATCGATTTCGTATAATTTTTCAATTGAGGGAGTATAGAAAATAACTAACCCTTGAGGGTAACTCAATGACCAAATAACATCCGTCATTTCATTTAAAATACTCTCTAATTTTTGTTTTGTGTTGATCAATTCAAGTTCAGTAGTTCTCCTATCGGTAACATCTCTTGAAATGGCAATTATGTAACCTTTGTTATTGATAAACTCATATTTAGCATTTACTTCTACAAAAATAGATTTACCAGTAAGGGCATTCTTGTTTTCGCTTAGTATGGTAATATTTGATTTTTTTAAATCTTCGATATGTTTTAACCAAATTGTTTTATCCTTAAATAATGGTTCAAAATCTGATACATGATAATTTTCTGGCGCATCCTCGGGAATCCCTAATCTATCAGAGGCAATTTTATTGACATAAACCATATTCCCATCTTCATCAGCTACCTGTATGGCATCACCAGTGAATTTTACAAAACTCTCCAGCAATTTTAATTTATTATTGACTGCAATCAATTCATTTTCTGCAATCTTTCTTTTTGTAATATCTAATCCATATCCGATTACCAAAAATACGTTACCATCCTTGTCTAGAAGCGGTGTCATTCTCCTGGAAATATGCTTTACGCCATTAGGAGTATTGATAGCATCCTCCCAAGAAGAACTTTCTTTTGAATTAACTATTTGATTAAAAACTTCTCTTCTGTTGATAGCTAAATCGTAGGGTTTATTTCTGTAATCACAATAGTCAAAATCATCCTTGCCAATCATGAATTTTCTTATCTCAGGATCTTTTATACCCTCAGGATTTACATACAAATACTTATGGTTTCTATCGAATACAGCTATATCTTCAGGAAGGTGATCAAGAATAAATTCATAAAACTCCCTTTGTTTATTTAAATTCTCATTAACAATTTCTAACTCTTTTTCTTTTTCATTAAGATTTACCAGATATTCAGAAATATCGGTAACATAAACATTGAAATAATTTTCACCGATTATCTTTTTAACAGAAATTGAATATGTCAAATTATTAAGGCCAATGTAAAAAGTTCTTAAAATGTCTTCACTTTCGATAAAATCTGATAGATTATTACGAAGTACTTCATTTAAAATAGCATTTTTTTCAACCCCAAATTCATTGACAAAATGAAGTTTGGAGGCATCATTGGCAAAAAGAAGATTTAAATCATAATCAAACCTTAAGACAGGATTTGGATTTTCACTTGGGAAATTATTGTGAGAATTTTTTTCATTTTCTTTACTGTAACGAATATTTTTTGTGGAAGCCTCAAGAATCACAAGTGCCTTATCTATAACAAAAGCCAACTTTTCATCGAAAGGATAATTGCGTTCTAAAACCAAAATAACATACCCTATCCTTTTACAAAAAAGATAATATTTATTGCCAGTTTTTTTTATTTGAAATTCAGCACCTGAATGGTAAAATTCAAAAGTTTGAGGATCATTGACATTGTCAATAAAAAAAGATGATTGATGCTCAGATGAAATAAATTCAAATCCTTTAACAGCATCTTCTTTGTAAAATGCGATGTTATCAAAAAATAATTTATCTCTTAAGAAACTGATAAAAAAACTGACATTCTCAGCTTCAGACTTATTTGAATCCAAACCGAGTAACAACTCCAACAAAACTTCTGATTCCAGTTTTTCTAAATTCATTTTAGGTTTTTGGGGCTTTAAAACCTCAATTATAATTTAACTTCATATAAAGTTACTCACAACCTATAAATTAGCCAAATAATTAAACAAATAGCTCCATAATCCTTTGAATTTTTACAAATAAGCATTAAAAAATAACATAAATCATGAATCTCACTGTTTTTTAATAGTTTTGCAAAAAATAACTTTTGTTGTAATAAAAAATACTACCAGAGAATAACATGGTATTTGCGAGTTTACCCTTTCTTACTATTTTTCTGCCTTTGCAATTGATACTCTATTATGCTCTTGACAACAAGACCTACAGAAATCTATTGCTTTGTTTTTTTTCTTTGGTTTTTTACGCCTGGGGTGAACCTGTTTGGATTGTATTATTACTTTTTTCTTCTTTGGTTGATTATGTAAACGGTTTATGGATTGAAAAATTTAGAGGAACCGGATGGGATAAACTAGGTTTAGTTTCCTCCATAATTGTAAATCTATCCCTACTTGCTGCCTTTAAATACAATGTTTTCATCTATGAGAATATTAACTTCTTGTTTGGGTTTAATTTAAAAACTCCAAGCTATATTCTGCCGGTCGGAATATCTTTTTATACATTTCAGACCATTTCTTACAGTATTGATGTTTACAGAGGAGAGGTAAAGGCTCAAAAAGATCCAGTGAAATTTTTATTATTTGTTAGCCTGTTTCATCAGTTGGTAGCAGGTCCAATAGTAAGATATTCTCATATTGCCAACGAAATTGAGAATAGAAAAGAAAATGCCTACGACATCAGTCAGGGTATACTCAGATTCTGTATAGGACTCTTTAAAAAAGTCGTCATCGCCAATACAGCAGGAGAATTAGCAACAAGCTACCTTGGGCCCATGGACATGACATCAGCAGAAAAACTAGTCGATTTCACAAGTTTATCAGTCGCTGAAGCCTGGTTTGGAATTATCATGTTTTCAGTGCAAATATATTTTGATTTTTCCGGATACAGTGACATGGCAATTGGCCTTGGCAGAACGGTGGGATTTCATTATTTTGAAAATTTCAACTACCCCTACATCGCCAAATCTGCTACTGATTTCTGGAGAAGATGGCATATTTCTCTAGGTACTTTTTTTAGAGACTATGTCTATATTCCTTTAGGAGGTAATAAAAAATATGGTTACAGAAATCTGTTTATTGTTTGGGCTCTTACAGGTTTATGGCATGGATCCAGTTGGAATTTTGTACTATGGGGTCTTTACTTTGGCATATTGATTATGATTGAAAGATTATTCTTGATGCGAGTTATAAAAGCTATCCCTATTTTTGGTCACTTGTATCTCCTTGTAGCTGTTATTGTAGGCTGGGCATTATTCTATTTTGTAGATATTGACAGATTGTTACATTTTCTGTCAATTATGTTTGGTGCTACCAACAATCCCTTGTGGAGCTTTAAATTGGGCTTAGTACTTCAAAATCACCTTTATTGGTTAATTCTTACAATAATCCTTTGCTTGCCACTATATCCTATTTTCTCCAAATGGTTTGAAAATTCTCTCAGAGAAAAATTGCCGCTCGTATATACTGTTATTATAGGATTGATACAAGTAACACTTTTGTTTTTATCAATATCACTATTGGTAGGTGAAACCTATAACCCATTTATTTATTTCAGATTTTAATTTCCTTTAAATGCCAAATAAAAATTTACATCGATTCAATTCTATGTTTTTTGTCATAACCCTTATGACTCTTGGTATTTTATTTTTTATTATTCCTAAACAGACAAGATCAGAGATTGAAAAAAGAGAATTGGCAAAACTTCCTTCATTTAGTATTGAAAAACTTAAATCCGGAAAATATTTGGACAGTATCGACCTATATTATTCTGATAACTTTCCTTTCAGAGATTTTTTTGTAAATACTGCTTTTAAAATTGATAGAATTAAAGGAATAGAATCTGAAAAAATAGCCTTTTATAATGAGGGAATAGATATGGATGCAGGAGTAGAAAACTTAAAAAAGCAAAATGACAGTTCATTCTCTAAGGTTGATAATACTGACAGTTCATTATTTAAAAATGATGGAAATGCTTCTGATGTAGAAAACCTAAGCCAGGGGCTTTTGATTTATGAAGGTATGGCCATTCAAATTTTTGGAGGAAGTAGAAACACAGCCATCTACATGTCAAAAGCTATCAATGAAATTCGAAAAAATATTGATGATAATGTAACAATTTATGTAGGTGTTACTCCAACACATGGCGAATTTTACCTGCCTTCAGAGTATATTGACAAAAGATCATCAGAGAAAAAAAACATAGATACGATTTATAAATACCTAGATCCATCGATTAGCAAAATAAAAATCAGTGAGGAACTTTTCAAACATAAAAGTGAATATATTTTCTTTAACACTGACCATCATTGGACAGTACGAGGAGCCTATTATGCTTATGCTGCTTTTTGCAAAACAGCAGGATTGAAAGCTGTTGAACTAAAAAAATTAGAGAAAAAAGTAATTAAAGGATTTCTTGGAACCCTACATCGTAAAACAAGAGATAGCCGATTAGCCAAAAACATTGATTCCGTAGAATACTTTATCCCATCCATTAGATCTCAAACATTTCAATTAACAGGCAATGGATATGGCAATATTATTAAATCTAATATGTTTTATGAAACGGCTAAAGGGGGAAATGCCTATAGTGTCTTCTTAGGAGGAGATATTCCCGCTAGCTGTATCGTATCAAAATTAAAGAACAACAAAAGGATATTAGTATTCAAAAATTCATTCGGAAATTCTTTTAGCCCTTTTCTTGCCTCTCACTACGAAAGAACCTATGTAGCAGATTACCGATTTTTCAATTGCAACTTAAAGGATTTTGTTGAAAAAAATAAAATCACAGAAATTCTCATTCTTCATAACAGTTTCTCAGCAAATACGCCCTCTCATATCGATAATCTAAAGGATATCCTCAAGAATGAAACTCCCTGTGTAGAGCATAGCTTACCTGAATGGGAAATATTGTTTCCTAACAATATTATTCTATCAGAAATCTACAAAAGACATATAAGCAAACTGAATATTAGTAAAAATTCACTTTCGCTCCAAAACAATAATCCTTCACAGAAATCTGTTAATAATAATGTTGCAAATCAGAATAATTTAAACAACAACACAGATAGTTTAAATTCCAAGTAGCACATTTTAAAATATACATATATGCCAAAGACATATCTATCAATCTTTTTAGGATTTTTTTGGATTTGCTTTACTCCTATTACTAAAGCTCAATTTAGTAATTATGATTCTATTGCGCCCAAACCATCTTTTAATGTATCCAACTTTCCATGGTTACATACTGAAATCAACATGATTCAATTCTACAGTGCTGATGCTATTTCAAATTTTTATAACAAATGGAAAAAAACTGACAAAGAAAAAATTAGTATCATCCATTTTGGAGATTCCCATTGTCAACACGAGGTACTTCCTGCCACTATCAGAAAAAATTTACAAACCATACATGGTTCATCAGGTAGAGGTTTTATTTTCCCTTATTCGGCCGCTAAAACTTATTCCTCATCAGATTATAAAACTTCCCATACGGGTGTTTGGTATTCAGAACGTGGTTACACTATGTTGCCAAAGTTACCAATGGGTGTAAGGGGAATGACTTGCAAAACTATTGCAGCTCCAGCCAGCCTTAACTTTTATTTTACGAATGATGTACCCGAAGATGAAACCATTTTGAAGATTTTTTGTAAAAATTCAATTGCCAGTTTCGATCTTAATATCGAAGTCAACGGAAAGCTGATTCCTGTTGCTATTGACGATAATAATCTTCCATATACAGAAGTTCAAATTCCTTCTATCAAAGATAAAAGCCTTAGCATTCATGTTGTAAAAAATAATCCACAGGAAACCGAATTCGAACTATATGGTATAAGCCTGGAGTCTTCAAATAAAAATGGTGTTCTTTATCACAACGCTGGTGTTGGTGCAGCGAGGTGGAATTCTCTACTTTACCTTGAATTGCTTTGGGATCAACTTCCTCAGTTAAATCCTGATTTGATTATTTTAGATTATGGAACAAATGACTATCTCTATGATGATAAAATCCGACCTGCACTGGAATCTGAAATTAAAAAAGTAATCTACGGGATGAAAAAAGTTGTTCCGAATGCCAATATAATTTTGACATCTTCTCAGGATTTATTTTTCAGAAGAAGAAATTGCAAATCAGGAGAACCTTTTTCCGATATGATGCATCGAATTGCTGCAGAAACGAAATGCGCCATATTTGACTGGTATTGGATTTCAGGAGCCCAAGGCACTATGCATAACTGGGTACAGGCAGGATTAGCTCAAACAGACTACATACATTTGACCAATCCGGGTTATGAATTAAAAGGTAAGTTATTCTACGAAGCAATTAAAAACAGCATGGAATGGTTGGATAAAAACACCGATGCCTCGGAATTTTACTTCAAAATTGACAGTCTAAAAGCTCAGAATAAAGTAATCATCGACAAACTAATTATTACAGCAGCTCCAGTAGTGGCCAACAATAAAACCAAGGTTAATCCTTACGCAGTTAGCGCGGCAAGTACAGCAGGCAGAGTAAAATATATCCACAAAATTAACAATGGTGAATCCCTGTATACCATCGGCAAAAAATATAATGTCACTATCAATCAACTCAAAAGTTGGAATAACATGACTGGTGACAAAATTATAGCCGGTAAAACACTAATTGTTTATATCAAAAAATAAGAAGTTACAAACCTATAAAATACTTCAAGGCCAGTTTATAACTTAACAATCCAAAACCAGTAATAACGCCCTCACAGTGAGCTGACAAGTAAGAATGGTGGCGATACTCTTCTCTGGCATAAACATTCGAGATGTGCACCTCAATCACAGGAGTTTTTATTGCTCGTATCGCATCAGCTAATGCTAGAGAAGTGTGAGACAAAGCCCCAGCATTCAAAATAATCCCATCGAATTCAAAACCATATTCATGAAGTTTGTCTATCAATGCACCCTCATGATTGCTTTGAAAATATTCCAGGTTTACTGATTCCTTGGGTATCTGTGTTTCTAACCATCTTTTGAGATACTCTATATAATGTTCAAAATCTGTATTTCCATAGATTTCTGGCTCTCTTTTTCCCAAAAGATTTAGATTAGGCCCATTAACCACTATAATTTTTTTCATCGACAATCTTCTAAATTAAGGAAATCTTACAATTCTAACATTTAATATTTATTAGCCTGAACAATCATTTCTGATAGATCAAGCACCATGATTGGGTTTGCTCTCTTATCATTTTCTGATTTTAATCCATCTTGTAACATAGTTATACAAAAAGGGCAATTGGCAGTAACAATATCCGCTGAAGTTTCTATGATCTCCTCTGCTCTTTCCTGATTGATCCTCTTCTCCCCTTTCTCATCCTCTTTGAACATCTGAGCTCCGCCAGCGCCACAACAAAGACCATTTGACTTGCTTCTTTTCATTTCCGTCAATTCAACATCCAAACTTTCCAAAACCTCTCTTGGTGCCTCGTATACATTATTAGCACGGCCCAAAAAGCATGAATCGTGATAAGTGATAGTTTTACCCTTAAATTCTGAACCATCTACTTTCAATTTACCCTCATCAATCAACTGTTGAAGATATTGTGAATGGTGTAATACTTTAACATTTTTAAGTCCCAAAACCGGATATTCATTTTTTAAAATATTGTAACAATGAGGACAAGCCGTAACTATATTTTTAACATTATACATATTCAGTGTCATGATATTCTGCTGAGCCGTCATCTGAAAAAGAAATTCATTTCCGGCTCTTCTGGCTGGATCACCGCTACACTTCTCTTCATTACCAAGGATGGCAAAATTGATGTTTAACTCGTTCAAAATCTTCGTCAATGCAACTGTTACTTTTTTCGCTCTGTCATCGAAACTTCCGGCACATCCCACCCAAAATAAAATATCTGGCTCTTTTCCTTCAGAAGCAAGTTCAGACATAATGGGTACAACTCTTTTTCTATCAGACATAGTATTTTAATTTTAATATCTTTTGATTTTAATTTTATCTCTCTATTCAAAACTAATATTTTTTCATTGAATCTGTAAAATTAGTACAAATGTTTTTTCAAGATCTCGGAGATTTCCTCAGAACGATCAAGAATCATATTGTGTCTGCCTCCTTTGATAAGATGTGTGGGTCTTACTTTTTTGTAACAAAATAATTCATCTTTTGATCCATGAATATGAACTAATTTTGGAGGGACATATTTATTTTCCCAATTTAAAGCAGCTCTTCTAGCCCAGATAAATTTTTTAGATTCCCATTGATGAAGCATCAGTTTATAGAGTTTATACCCCTCTTTATTAAGAGTTCCAGCTAAGTATCCAATTATAGGGATAATCATCCTACTAAACCAAATAGGAATAAAATAATAAATTCGAAAAAATTTGGCAATCTTTAAAAATATAGGTGCTTCCTTTTGACTCTTGATCGAAGAGATTATCACGATAGTTTTATGGTCCAGAATCTTGGAAAGCTCTATTGCAACCAATCCACCTAATGACATTCCAACAATACCTAAATCACCATTATATTGATCTAGTTGAAAAGATTTAACAATGTTTTTTGCATAGTCTCCTAAATTGTCGGCATTTCCAATAAGCTCTAGATCGTAATCAACCTTGATAAAAGACTCCTCATCGAAATCTTTAAAAGCTTTATCAAAAATCCTGCAATCAGTACCCAAACCTGGTATTAAAACAATTTTCATAAACTAAATTTTCTTCATGGTAGAGGCCATCCAACTATCAAAAGCTGGAACAAATTCTCTTTTTATAGCATTCAAAATTCCACTTATATCTCCAAATTTATTAGAGTCAATATCTGAATTACAGCTAATCAAAGATAACTTTGTTTCCTTTTTATTTACATAGGAATAAATGCTAATGGAATAGGCACCTGTACAAGAATTTTCATCATCATTGAATTCCTTTTCGTTAGATCTGATTTTATTTTTCTCAATGAATGAATTCAGTTTTTTGAACACATCTTTAGGGCTTTTAATTTTTTTAAGGAATAGCGTGTCTGAATAGGAATCGATTAAAACCGTTATAC
>JBILRD010000054.1:0-9130 GCA_044372845.1 Saprospira sp.
ATGATAATCAGGGCTAACAGAGGCATCATTATAAAAAAAATCAAAATATTCCTCCTTAATCTCCTTATGAACTACAACCTCTTCTTTTTCTTCCTTCGTCTTTACAGGCTGATTTGCACAGGAGTAATTAAAAAGTAAAATAATAGCGATAAGAATATAATAAAGAAATTTCATAAATAAGATTTAACTAAAAAAATAGACCCAAACAGATTATCTATTTGGGTCTTGAAATATATCAATTTCGAAAAGAATTAACCATTGATAGAGTTAGATCTTGCATCTGCAGAAATTACATCTCTTGCGAATAATATTTTATTTTTCCAGTAAGACGATTTGCTCACATTCTCTACCATTACACCATGTCTTGGTCCGTTGGCGTGGATGATAGTAATACCATTAGCATTGTTTTCAAGAATTAAACCAACATGAGTAATATATCCATTTCTGCCATATGCACTGAAGAAAAGCAAATCACCTACTTTGGCAGAAGCCAAATCAACAGGCTTACCTTGAGCTGCTTGGTTTCTGGAACCTGCTGAGATAGTAATGCCAAATAATTTCATAACATATGAAGTATAACCAGAGCAATCAAAACGATTAGGTCCTTTGCCTGAAAACATGTAAGGTCTACCTACAAACTGCTTTGAAATTTCTGTAATTTTTGATCTGATCTCAATTCTTTTCGCATCTGTTAATACTCCATCAAATCCTACAGGTATAGATGGTGCAGGATAAGATTTGTAAGAGGCAAAGGTTGATTGAACAGCAAGTGGACCACCTTCTTGTGAACGTCTTCTTCTGGTGATTGACTTCAATCCAGTTATATCACTATGATCTATAGAAGCAACCTGAACTTCAGCGTTTTTATCAGACTTTACTTTTGATTTTGAAACAAAAGGTACAGAAAATAAACTATTACCAGCAAAAACATTTATAACAATAGCCCCTAAAAACATAGAGAATACATAAATACTGAATACTTTTACAATGCTCTTTTTATCAACTAGTTTCATTCTTTTTATTTATTTGAGCAATTAAACTAATAGTTTTTAATGCTGTTTTAAAAGAAAATTTCTAATGAAATCAAATACTTGGACTTTATTTCTTGATCGTGACGGTGTCATTAATAAGAAAAAACAAGGTGGATATATCCAAAACCGTGCCGAATTTGAATTTTTACCTGGAGTTTTGAATTTTTTTAAAGATTTTTCAAATTATTTTGACAAAATAGTCATAGTCACGAACCAACAGGGAATTTCAAAAGGCTTAATGACAATTGAGGACCTAACTGATATTCACTCGTTTATGACTAAAGAAATTATAAATTCGGGAGGTAAAATTGATAAAATTTATTTTTGTGCAGATCTTGCCATCAATAATCCAATCTGTAGAAAACCAAATATAGGTATGGGCTTGGAAGCTAAGAAAGATTTTCCAGATATCGACTTCTCAAGATCATTTATGGTGGGGGATTCTGACACTGATATTGAATTTGGCACAAGACTTGGTATGAAAACAGTATGGATTGATAACAATTCTACAGATGTTGAAAAAAAGAAAGAAATCGTGTATAAGGCTGATTATTGTTTTGAGAGCTTGAAAGATTTTGTTATCAGCTTAAATAACCATTCGATAGTTTTTAAAACTTAGGATGTAAATGATTTAGTGATTAACTTTTTTTTAACTCATGATTTAAAAAGGATAGTTTAATTTTGATTTAGTTATTGGTTTATAATTATTAAATGTATTCGTATGAATTTTTTAGAAAAATCCTTATTACTGGTCAGTGTTTTTGTGATAGTTGGCTGCAATGCTCAAAAAGTAGTAACTAACGGCTATGACATCAGAGTGAAAATTGATAATTATACACAGGACACTTTATTATTAGGTTATCGCCTAGGTTCAAAAACTTATGTCAAAGACACTGCTGTTGGCAGAGATACAAAAGGGTTTTTTAATTTCAAAAAAGATACTGCACTGGACGGGGGAGTTTATTTATTCCTGACAAAACCAGATAATTACTATTTTGAATTTTTAATTAGTTCTAGTACCGAGCAAAAATTAGTCATTAACACTAAAAAAGAAGGTGCTGATATGATTAAAAATCTAAAAATAGAGGGTTCCAATGACAATGAATTATTTATTAAATACCTCCACTTTTTATCCGATAAGAATAAGGAAAGTGATTTTGCCAACAAAAGAGCTTTAGAACTAGACTCACTAATTAAATTACCTAATGCCTCTGCGAAAGATAAGGAAGAATGGGGAAAAGAAAAAACAACTCACATTGATTTCCTGAACGGGCTTTCGAAGGAAGTTGAAAAGTACCAGAAAGAAATGATTGTCAAGAATCCAAACTATCTTTCTTCAAAACTTATATTATCTTCTCAACAGCCTACTATTCCTAAAGATATTGAAGCGAAAGGTCAACCTTATACTTACTACTATTTCAAGGATCACTTTTGGGATAATTTCGACTGGTCAGATAAACGTATGATTCGTACACCTGTGTTCGAACAGAAAATTGAATACTACATGGACAAATTAACAGTTCAAATGCCTGATTCGTGTATTATTAGTTCAGATTTTATTTTGAGTAAAGTAATCAATGGCGGAAGTAAAGAGATGTTCCAATATGCTGCCTCTCACCTACTCAATAAATTTGCCGCTTCCAAGATTATCTGCATGGATAAGGTTTATGTATACTTGGGTGACAAATATTATTGTGGCGCCGTAAAACCTGATTGGATTGACAGTACGCAGCTGGAAAAAATCTGTGAAAATGTAAATGATCTTCGCTATTCTCTCTGTGGTCAACAGGCACCGGAGATCAACTTAATCAACATTGAAACGAATCTACCAGTAAAACTTTCCAATATCAATGCGAAATTCGTAGCAGTTTATTTTTGGGATCCAGCATGTGGTAATTGCACAAAAAACTCCCAAAAATTTGTTGCGGTTTATGAAAAGTGGAAATCAAAAGGATTTGAAATCTATGGCATTTGCAGCAAATCAATTGATGAGGTAGAAGAGTGTAAAAAGAAAATATCCGAAGTAGGAATGAAATGGATCAATACTACAGAAAAAAACTACCCCCTTGCACTTATAAAGAAATATTATGATGTGAAGATGAATCCATTTTTATTCTTATTGGATAAAGATAAAAAAATAATGTACAAGAGAATTGATCCTGAACAAGTAGACGAGATCTTAACTCGTGAATTTGAACAAATGGAAAAGAACAAAAAATAAAACAAAAGCCCTGAGAGATAAAAACTTTCAGGGCTTTAATTTTATGAATTGAACCATAAAGGACTAGGGTCATGAGGCATTCCATTGTAATTAAAGGTTATTTCCTCACCAGGAGCAATATCTTTGATTGCAAATATATCAAGTGTTTGTTGTTCAGTATTGGTATAGTATTCTGAATTGGGATCATAAGAATGATTGTACAAAGATCCATAACCAAGAGCTATTGCTCCCTCTGATCCATTCTCTTCGTCTGTCCACAAAAAATAATAATCGTGTAAATAGGTTTGATGAATAAGTTTCAAATCCACCGACGAAAAAACAATCACAGGACAAATTTCAATCAGAGTTCCAGCTGCAATAAACTGAGAGCTAAACACGCCCCTTCCTCCTAATTGACTATCTTGAATATATAAAGAATCTAAGCGTTGCATTTCAATAATTTATTCTGATTTCACTAAATTACCAATTTTGGATGCCCTAAATGCAGGCAAGGATGCAGCACTGATACCAATCAGCAATACGGTTACAATTACAATAAAGATGTCAAAAATTCTTAAACTAACAGGATAGGCTTGTATCAAAAAAGATTCTCCCTCGTTTTGCAATTTAATAATACCAAATTCTTGCTGAACAAGACATAAAATAACGGCAAGAATAGTTCCAATCAAAACACCTATACCAGAAAGCAAAGCACCTTCAATTAAAAAAATATTTCTAACCAATGCGTTGTCTGCTCCCATCGCTTTAAGATGTGCGATATCGTTTCTTTTTTCCAAAACTAACATCCAAAGAGCTCCTACCATATTAAAAGCAACCAAAACCAGGGTAAATGAGAAAATAATAAAACCAATCCATTTTTCCAGGTTTGTAATTTTAAAAAATGCCTCATCCTGTTGATATCTATTTTTGATATCAAAATTAGGTCCCATTATTTTAGAAATTTTCTTAAGGGTCGTTTTTTCAAACTTAGGATCCACTTTTAATATGAGTCCACTTAATTCATTGTTTTTATAGGAGAGAATTTCTTGTACAAACTTTAAATTAGTAATAATTGTATTATCATAATCCACCTGTCTTACAGAAAAGACCCCTACAGGATAAATGGGTCGTTGTTCGAAAGGTTTTTTGGTAATTGATAATTTAGTATCTTTTCGTTTAGGCATATAAACCATGATTGGAGTGCTATTCAAGGCGCCTATTCTAAGTGTATGTTCTATAGTTGAACCTAATACAGCTAAATTTGTATTTGAGCTAGGACGAATAGTGGAAAATTTTCCTCTTTGTATCGTGCTATCTAAAGCTATTACAGATAAATAATTTTCATCGACACCTTTAATTGTCCCAATATTTTGCACTCCATTATATTCGAATAATGCAATCTCCTCTAGTACTTTGGATATGGAAATTACCCCTTCAATTTTCTGAAGTTCTTGGATTTTATGTTCATTTATATTAAAAACTTTACCTTCCTTAACGGTAATATGAATATCAGGTTTGAATACCCCTATTAAAGTTTGAAGTAAATCCTCGAAACCATTAAATACAGATAGAATTACAATCAAAGCCATACTTCCCAATGTTATACCTAAAACTGATATCATTGAAATCAGATTGATAACATTGGTAGATTTCTTTGAAAAAATATACCTCAATGCAAACCTTAATGCCAGGTTCATAATATTATATTTTAATCTTCATCTGACTCAGAATCATCCTCTAGTGCCTCATCCCTTTGTTTTTCAAGTGCAGCTCTCATTTCCAATGCTTCTTTCATGGAACGATCTTGAGCATCAGGTTTTTCAAGATTTTGAAAAAGAAGATCAATGTGCTCGACTTCATCCAAGGTATCATCAATAAAAAATTTGATCATAGGAATTCTTCTAACATGTCTACCAATTCTTTTTCCCAATTCACCTCTTAGTCGAGAAAGATTATCCCATAAAACTTTTATAACTTCTTGCTTATACAAAGTATTATAAACGCTTAAGTAAATATAAGCAATGCCCATATCTGCGCTCATTTTTACTCTTGTAACAGTTACTAAAGCATCTCCATAAAGTAAATTACCCTCCAACTGAAGGACAGTACTAAACTCTTTCTGTATCATGGCAGACACCTGACGTTGTTTGATCGTTTGTTTCATTTCCAATTAGTTTAAACCTAAGTTTATTGTAAACTATGTTTTTTATTATTCATTATCAATTCTGAAGTCCATTTTATATTTCCATTATAATTAGATCTTCTCTCAGCGCAATTTAACTTATCACACAAACTACAAGAATTTTCAATACATGGATCAACATGTACAAAGACTTCAGTGGATCTTTCCAATTTTGATTTAAGCAACACCTCTAATCTATCAACTTCATCATGTGCTTCCCTTGTATTGAAATACCAAGGTACTGTCAAGTGACAGTCAATATGCAGAGATGAGCCATATCTAATAATTCTTAGATTATGGACATCAATCCAATTCTCATGTTTATTAGCATTCAAAAGTAATACAATTTCATCTACTAATTTATAATCTACCTCATCCATAATTCTTGCTACAGACTCACGTAAAATCCCATAACCAGACCATAAAATAATAATTCCAAATAGTATTGCTACAGAATTATCAATAAAATACGCCCAGTAATCTAGTTTATATATATTATTGATTACAAAAATAATAACCAAACCAAAAATCAAGGCAAGTGTAGAATATGCGTCAGTTTTTAGATGTTTTGCACTTGCAATCAAAGCAAGAGAACCGCTTTTTTTGCCCTGCTTTTCTGTAAAATAACCAATTAGATAATTTATTATTCCAGCTATAATTACAATTATTAACCCTAAATCAATTTTTTGAATCTCTTTAAAATCAAAAAGTAATGACCAAGTCGATTGAAGAACGATGGCTATTCCAGCAAAAAATACAAGACCACCTTCAATTGCAGCAGAAATAAATTCTACTCTTCCATGACCATAGGGGTGATTTTTATCTTTTGGAAATGATGATAGAATTAAACTATACAATCCAAAAGAACCTGCAACAACATTAATAATACTTTCTAATGCATCTGTCAATACAGTACTGGAGTTCGTAATCCAATAAGCATAGAACTTCATAATCAATAAGACAAAACCTACTGTTACAACAACAAACTGAAATCTAATATTTGATTTCGTACTCATCAATCAAATTTATTTGCTAACGCTTTTTAAAATGCTTGGATGTTTTATTATTTTTTGTCCCAGTTTTCAAATTAACACTTTTAGCTTTTCCTGAAAAACTAGGGACCTTTTTTGATTGTTTCTGTTTCTGTTTAACTTTATAATCCTTTTTTTCATGGAAGGCCCCTTTAAAATTTGGATCTTCCTTCCTCTTTTGATTATCAATTTCTTTTTCCATTTCTTGATTTTCCTCAAAAGGCGTTTCAGTAATTTCAACTTCTGAAGGAATTTCTAAAACTGGTATTTTCATTCTAATTTTATCTTCTATCTTTTGGATATGATAAAATTCGGCTTTAGTATAAAAAGTTATTGCAATGCCTTGATGCAAAGCTCTTCCTGTTCTTCCTATTCTGTGCACATAATCTTCATATTGAACAGGCACGTCAAAATTAATGACATGACTTACCTCGTAAACATCAATTCCTCTGGCCATAACATCTGTACTTATCAAAATTCGTACATTTCCCAATTTGAATTCATTAAAGGCATTGATCCTGGTATTTTGACCTTTATTTGAATGTATCAACCTTATCTCACCGCTAATTTTATTTTTTTGAAGATAGTCGAAGATTAAATTAGCAGAGGATTTACTCCTTACAAAAATCATAACCCTACTAAAGGAAGCATCCTTTAATAACAAACTTAAAAGATTCTGTTTGGTCTGAAAATTTGGAAGAAAATACAATCTTTGCTCAACTGTCTCTACAGGGGTTGCTTCAGGAGTAATTTCTATCTTAACAGGGAAATCCATAAAATCCCAGCTTAATTCTTCTATAACAGGTGAAAAAGTAGCTGAAAACATAAGATTTTGTTTTTTCCTTGGAAGAACATCAAGAATTGCATTGATTTGTGGTCTAAACCCCATATCCATCATTCTATCAGCTTCATCCAATATCAAAAATTGTATTTTTTTTAACTCAAGATTCTCTTCTTGATATATTTCCAAGACTCTCATTGGAGTCGATACGATTAGATCGACTCCACTATTAGCTTGTTCTGCTTGTTTTTTTCTTCCTACACCACCATACAAACCTACTGATCTTAAGTCCGTAAATTTAGAAAGCTGATTTATTTGCTCAAGAACTTGTAAAACCAACTCTTTAGTTGGAACTAGTATTAAACACCTTGCCAAATTTCCTTGTGCATAACCTAACATTTGTAAGATTGGTAAAAGATAAGCGGCTGTTTTACCGGTACCTGTTTGAGCAATACCAATAACATGTTGACCAGATCTTATGATTGGAATTGCCTTTCTCTGTATTGGAGTTGGCTCAGAATATTCAAGCTCCTCAATAGCTTGAATAAATTGTCTAGGAAAATTTAACTCCTCAAAACTTAGATTATTATTCTTCATATTATATATAAATAAGACTGAAGTATTGTTGACTAAAGATATTTCTCATTAAATAGGCAACGATAAACAAAGATACAGTCTTTTTTAATGATAGATTGTATTTTAATTTTGTGAATTGTTTAAGTATTCAATATTTACACCATGAGTAAAATAATTACAGTATATGGTATTTTTATATTACTATTAAGTTCATGCTCGGTATCAAAATATAACTTTGACCGACTAACCTACTATAATGGCAACTTCTCGCCACATCCAGAATTGAGATACCTAATTGATATTAGTATAATTGACAGTATCAGTACTGTAAAATATTCAATAGGTGAAAGTTATAATAATTTGACAACAATATTAACAGAAAATCAAAGAGCAGATATTAGTAATTCTTTAAAAAAATTACCAAATCATAATAGTTCAAAACAGTTAATAAAAGAAATACCAACTAATGGATTGCAATTATTTATGAATGATTCAATGGTATATTTTAACATTTGGAACAATTCTTACAGAACGAATAAAAGAGTAGTCAACTTTGAAAAAAAAATTAAAAAATTATTGCTGCCACTTGATTCAATAATTTGTAGTCAATAATTGTAGATCATTTATTATTAAATCTATATAATAGGATGCCTGTATGCTTATTTATTGTGTACAATAAAAATAAATCATAGAATAACAAACCAATAAGTGTAGAAATGGAAGCACCTAGAATTCCGTAAATAGGTATCAAAAATATATGAAGTAAAATGGAAATTGAAACGCTTAATAACAATGCATTTACAACAGCTTTCTCATATCCTATCATACTTAATAAATAATTAGCAGGACCAATTGCTACATGAACTAATTTTGACAAACAAAGTATAACAAGTATGTAGTAAGCCGATTCAAATTTAGTTCCATATAATGAAAGGAACCAATTGCCCGTAAATAGAAAAAATAAAACAACAAGAAACATTATTAACAGACTTAATCTTGTTGTTTTTTTGTAAAAATTTTCTAAATCTTCTTTTTTATTTTGATGATATAAACTTGAAAAAATAGGTGTAGAAACTGTGCATATTACTAAAAATGGTATCATTGATAAATCCGAAAATTTTAGTGCCACATTGTAATAAGCAATCTCTTCTGGTTTGATATTATAAAATCCTAAAAAAACAATATCAATTCTTGTGTTAAGTATAAAAAGTAAGGTACTTGACATAAAAAGAAAACTACTCTTATACCAACTATTATTTACAAAACCTTTCTCATTAGAAATTTTAACCCATTTTAAAGATTTATATATTAGATAGCAAGAGAAAAAAG
>JBILRD010000180.1:0-5068 GCA_044372845.1 Saprospira sp.
TGCTAATCGGCTGCATAGGATTAACCAGGTATTTTCTCTCGATGGGTTCTGAACCATCTTTTGGATATTTTATCAAGGCTATTTGGACGATTCTATCTTTATAAACATCGCTTCCTGTCGTTTCAAGATCAAAAAAACATAGATCTTTTTCAAGTTTTAAATTCATTTTTATGTATTGATTTTTGATAATTATTTTTTTCTAAAGAATAGGAATACAATCACAGTTAAACCTGTAATCAGACCTAGCCATAAATAAGCCCATTTTTCGAATATTGATTTTTTTGGTAAAACTATCGGAGAATCATCACCACTTAAAACAAATGAAGCCCAATATATTGGATGGGCATTGAGTTCTCCCGCCTCTTTTAAGTAATCTAATTTAGCCAGTCTAAGTGCTTTAGTTTTACTGTAACCTTTGTCAAGGTATTCGTAAAATGAAGTTGTAATTATGGAGGCAGCTTTATCATGCAATGGCCATAAGGTGTAGAGCATGGAATTTACGCCACTATAGGAAAACCCTCTTCCGATACTCATCAAGCCTTCTCCGTCTCTAAGAGTTCCTGTTCCTGTTTGACATGCACTTAAAACTAGGAAATTGGTATTTCTTAAATCTAACATCATGATTTCATGAATGAATAATCTACTTTCTTTATCTTTTTCATGAGAAAATAATAAAAAGGCCTCTGAACTATCTGGAGCAAAGCCATGCATCGATAAATGCAATAAATCAGGAGCATCTGTAATGTCAGTTACAAAATCAGATTTTTTGATTTTTGTTTTATTGATAAAAGTACCTCTGAATTTATTTTTTAAATTTTCAACTTCTTTATCTGCTCCGTTTAAAGGTATATGTTCAGGGCTTTCCTTAGAATATAATGGAGCTGCAGCATATAAATCATGAATAACAGAATCTTTCTTACCGGAACTAATCTGATCAAAAAGTATAGACAAGTTATAGGCATAGCTAATTTCATATTGATTCACCATGTAGGGTAAATTTGAAAAAGTTGCCTTATCTATATTGATATTTTCGTAAAAGAGCGCTTCAAATGGCAAATAGGTAAATATTGCATCAGGAATTACTATCAGATGCTCTATTCCTTTAGATATATTTTGGGGAATAATTTCTTGTGATATGATAGTACCTTGGTTTACATAATCATAGAGTGATTTTTTAATATTTTTTTCTAATCTGCTGTAATCTTTAAAATGTTCCAAAAAAACAGGGAGCGTATTGACCTTGTTTGAATCCAATAATTTAAAACCAATCATTTCTTTATCAATATTTAAAGAAAAACTAAAGTGATCCCCTTTGAATAAATCAAGAATCATCTGCTCTTTCTTGATATTATTTTGAACTTCTTTAACAGTCAAGCTTGGCCTGGAAAAATTTAAAGAAAGTTTGGGGCTTTTTACTATAATTTGATTTAATAGCGAGTCAGATTTAAGTTTTAATAACTCAGCTTCCTTTCTGAAATAATTGGCACTACTGGTATCTGAAGCACTTTCAAAATCTAACCATTTGGATTCGTAGTAATTTGCCAAATTTTTGGCAGACTTATAGGCAGACTCTAAATCTTTTGAAATTTTAGCGGCTTGTAATGCATCAGATTCTGACATAGAATAGTTAAGGAAAACTGATTTAGAAGATTCGAAACAGCTTAAAATTGTATTCTTTTGAAGATCTGATAATGTTGAAAAATCTTTTTTGGAATAATAATACAGAACGGACTCATAAAAATATTTTACGGTGTTCAACATTTTTTCTTTATCAGCTTCTGTGTTAGACTCCGTCAAATAAACATCTGAAATGTTAAAAGCATCAGTAATCAGAGAATCAGAAATATTTTCTGTCAAAAACAATAATTCAGAAAGTGCATTAAGATATATTTTTTTATCAGGGATTTTTGCTGATACAAAAGAGGATTCGAGACTATTTTTAAAATTGACAATGGCATTTTTTACATCTCCGGTATTCAGATCATTAGATCCTAAAAATAAATATGCCTCAGCAACAATAGGATGATTCTTTCCATACTTAACTTTTATGAACTTTAAGGCTCTGTTACTAATAGCTTTAGATTTTTCAAAGTTTTTTTCGGAATTATAAATTACTGCAAGATTTTTTAGAGAAACGAACAAAGCATCATAATAATCTTCAGCATTAGGAGTATTCAATATTTTTTCAAAAGTAACTTTAGCTTTTAAAGTATCCCCTTGAATGAGTTGAAGGATTCCAATCTTGGACAAGACATCTATTTCCTTTGGACTATTATCTCCCAGTATTTCTACATAAATTTCTAATGCTTTATTGAAATAAACAGCAGCATCGTCGTACTTTTTTAATTCAACATATGGAGAAGCAATATTTTCATACACCCAGGCAACCCCTACTTGTTTTTCTCCACCACCTTTTATTCTAATTTCAAGAGATTTTTTAAAATAATTTAAAGCCTCAATATGTTTATTTTTAGAACTGGATAGTGAACCAAGCATATTATAAATTCTTCCCTCCAGGTTAAAATTTTCAAATTTGCCTTTAGTATAGATTTCAAGCGCTTCCTTTATTACTTTTTCACCATAATTATAATTTGCCAGTTCTATAAAACCACCAGCTTTTGAAAGCATTACATCAATAATAGCCAGTGTATCTTTTTTTTCTTGTTGATTATAGACCTCCAAAGCCTGATCTATTGATTTAAAAAACTGGCTAATCCTTTTGGAATCAAAGCAAAGTTTTGAATAGGTTTTTAATGCGTCGGCATAGTTGATAGAATTCGCTCCAAAATATTTTTTATTAAATTCAATCCCTTCCCTACCAGTATTTAATCCTGATTCATATTCTCCTAATTGTCTGGAAAATTCGACTATATTATAAAGTACTTTGGACTTTGAGATGTTATTCTGCCCTGTATCAATTAAACTGTTTCTAATATTAAGTTCATTTTTGAAATACTTCAGAGCATCAGCATTCTTTTTTATAGAAAAACTTAGTTTGGCAATTTTGTTATAAGTATCAGCAATTTTAGAAAGATTGGAGTCTTTATTTTTTTGTAAAATCTGTAATTCTACTATAGACTTTTTAAGTTCTTGTTCTTTGTTAACTTGAGCAAAAACTAAGTTATGCAGACTTATTAAGCCAAAAATGAGGAGGGGGATAATTTTTTTCATGAGGTTGGTTTTAAATTATGTTTTCAGTGGTTGCTGTCCAAAATGGTTCTACAATACAAAGAAATATAAGATCATTTTTTCCATTGTTAGTTACTGATTGAGTAGAATCTGCTGGTACCATAACCAGGTCACCTTTTTTGATGGCTCTTGATTCTGAATCAATATATACGATACCCTCACCATCTAGAACATAGTATAATTCTGAGCTTTTGAGACTGTGAATCAAGGAGGACTGGCCGGGTTCAATTCGGGCTTCTGCCAAACTATAACCTATATCCAGTGAATCATTATTAGGGTGAATCAGCTCTCGTAAAAGTGTTTTATCGCCAGCTTCAAACTCTGGACAATCAATTTTGTTTTTTATGAACATAATAAAAGATTTAATCTCTCCACAAATAAGGAAATAAAACAAAAACAAGAGATAGTAATATCATATCAATTCCTACCAAAATAAAAATATCCCTGTAATACTCTGTATCATGCATTAGTTGTAATGCTATTTTGGTTAGCCTCATCAAGGTCATCAAAATAGGAATGATAATCGGAAAACTCAATATGGCCATCAAAGTAGCACTTTGTCTGGCTTTTGAAGAAATGGCTGCAATAAAAGTAAAAGTTATAGCAAAAGCAATGCTTCCCATGATCAGGATTAGCAAGAAAAGACCTGTATTCTTAATTGGACTACTCATAATCAGACTAAAAGCTGCATAAGAAAGACCTGAAATTAACAGTAACAACAAAGAATTATAAATCATTTTTGATAAAATCACTGCTGATGGAGAGGCCAAGGTATAATAATACAATTGCCTTTGCTGGCTTTCTTGTACAAAGCTCTTAGCAATGGCATTTACAGATGCAAATAATACAATTATCCAGAACAAAGAGGCCCAGACTACAGGCCCTGTTTTTTCACCAATGATGATATAAATAACAAAAACAGTGGAAAATACATATAATAAGACTCCGCCTAAGGCATAGCGACGTCTCCATTCCATTCTGACTTCTTTGGAAAATAAACTCCAGATTTGAAGGTAAAAATTCATTATTGATAAATTATACGTAGGAGTTTAATCTTCCACTTTTTTTCCAAAAAACATGACTACTCCAAATAAAACCAAAACACCTAAAGCAAAATTTAAAAGTAATGGAATTCCAAAAGCTGTGGCTGTGTAACCACAAATTATACTCACAAGCCCAACAACCAAAGCATAGGGTAACTGGGTATTGACATGGTCAATGTGCCTGCAATTCGAAGCCAGTGAACTCAATATCGTTGTGTCTGAAATAGGAGAACAATGGTCACCTAAAACTGAGGCCGAAAGAACAATAGCAATATTATTGTACATCAGAGCCCAGGTCATTTCCTGACTCAAGCCGTTGGCAATACAAATTTCCCATGTCATTGGAATGGCTATCGGATATAAGATTGCCATGGTACTCCAGCTGGAACCTGTTGAAAATGATATCAGTGAAGCAATTAAAAAGATTACTACCGGTAAAAAGTAAGGACTTAGAGATCCGCTTAATGATGAGGTCAAAAATTCTGCTGTGTGTAATTCTTCGGTGGTTTTTGCCAAAGCCCATGCTAAAATCAGTATCAATAGTGCCGGCAGCATAGTTTTAAATCCTTTAACCGTATTCTCCAAAGTTTCTTCCAAACTCATTAATCTTTGAGCTAAGGTCATCAAAATACTGACTATTACAGCTGATAGTGATGCCCAGAGCAATGAAGAATAAGAATCTGAATTTCCGATAAGGATACCAAGTTTTCTTAAAAAGCTAACGTTTTCTGTAGGTTCCAATAAAGCAATCTTTGACCAAATTTCTGACCATCCGTTATTATTCAATTCTACTCCTTTTTCTATCAGTTTTGCATAGCTTGCCGACATCCCAGTGT
>JBILRD010000181.1:0-5048 GCA_044372845.1 Saprospira sp.
CTGTCCCTAATGCTACAGGATATGTCATTCTTGTTGAAAGAACGCTTCTTGGAACACCAATCTCTACAATTACCAAAAAAATTGTTTACGGTTCAACAAGTACAACTCTTCCTGTTTCGTTGTTAGCTTATCCTCGTCAATACAGCTGGAAAGTTAAACCTTTCAATCAGTACAATACCTGTGGTGTTTATTCAGCTCCATTTACTTTTACTACAACAGCACCTGCGAGTAGTGTGGAAGAATCTTTTAAAACTTCAGCTGAATTAAAAATATTATCCAACCCAATCAGTTCTTTCTCAGCTGATGTTTTAATCAATGTTCCTTTTGCAACAACAGCATCCATGTCTCTTTACTCTATGGACGGAAAGCAATTGATCAACCTTAAAGGGGTAGAACTAAATGCTGGTGACAATCTTGAAATAATTGACGTTAGCAGCTTTACAAATGGTGTTTACCTTTTGACTGTAAATACCCCTCAAGGTACTCTACAACAAAAGCTGGTAATTCAAAAATAAATTCAATCTTATCTGAAACGACATCTTTGGCTAACTTTCCGGAGATGTCGTTTTTCTATTCAAGTATTAACCTAGACTATCTGGATTATGAAAAAACTACTGACTCTAATTTTGCTGATAATTTCAATTGCCTCCACTAATGCCCAACATTTTGGATGTGGTGTTAATCATCAATTTGATTCTGAAATTAAAAACAGAATGATTAGAAATAGAAGTTTGTATAATACAATTTCTACCCAATCCAGATCAACGATTTATATCCCTGTAACAATACACATTGTAGGTCCTACAAATGGTGGTCCAAGTGCCAATCCTTCTAAGACAATGGAAATGCTTTGCCGTCTAAACGAAGATTTTGCAAACCAAAACATTTACTTCTTCCTGGATAGCATTCGATTCATAGCGAATGATTTTATCCATTCTGATGGATACGGATGGCCACAAATCAATGCTATGGCTTCCTATAAAAATCCTAATACATTAAATATTTTTGTCAACTCCATTGCTAGTCAACCGGTTGCTGGATATTATACACCATCTCAGGATTTCATTTTCATGCTGAGTCCATATGCCAATGGATCATCAACAACCATCACTCATGAAATGGGCCATTTCTTTACGCTGCCCCATACTTTTTATGGATGGGAAGGCATCAATGCGCCATCTTTATATTCCAATACCCCGGCACCAGTAGACATCAATGGTTATCCTGTCGAAAATGTTACCAGAGACAATTGCTTCAACGCCGGTGATGGTTTCTGTGATACAGACGCTGATTATATTTCTTACAGATTTTCCTGCCCTATTGTAAGCTTGGTACAAGATCCTAATGGCGTAACCATCAATCCTGATCCTGAATTTTACATGTCTTATTCAAGCGATGAATGTATGAATAAATTCAGCCAGGAACAAAAAAATGCCATGCTGGCAGATATCACAAATAGAAACTGGTTGAACTTTCCCGCCCCTAGCTCAACTGCATCGATTAGCTCTGCCTCTATTAGTCCAGTCACACCATCAATTGGATCTACAATCAGTACCAATACTGGTTCAACCTATAGATTCGAATGGGACACTACGGGTGCTTCAGCAGCTACCAATTGGACATTTATTCTAGAAAGAACTGTTCTTGGAATTCCAGTTGAAGTTATTTTTCAAGCGAATATTTTTGGAAATAATTTTGCAGATGTTCCTTTGAGTGAATTTCTGTCCAACAGAGATTACAGATGGTCTGTAATTCCTTACAGCGTTGGATATACCTGTGCTGGCAGCTCATCCTATTTCAACTTCAGAACAGGTACTATTAGTGGTGCTGAAACTTTGGAAAATTCCATTTTTGATCTTAAAGTTTATCCAAATCCTGCTGCATCAGGTTCTATCAACATCGAATTAAATACTGATTTCAACGATCAGGCAAGTCTTTCCATCCTGAGTGCTGATGGAAGAAACATATATATAGACTCAAATATTCAAATAAATCCAGGCAACAACAACTATCCATTGGATATTAAATCCTTGAACTACGGTTTCTATTTTATCGTTATTAAATCATCAAAGATGACTAAAACGGTAAAACTAGTTGTTCAGTAATCTACTTTTTATGTTCGGAACTTTCAAAAAATGGTTGGGTATTGACAGTGTAAAACTCCATATTGTCATTGAAAACTATTATCCTGTATCATCGGAGTTTATCGATGGTATTCTGGAAATAAGTTCCAAAGAAACTGCCCTCATTACCGGAATACAAATTAAATGTATTGAAAAGTATAGCCGAGGGAGGTCTGAAGATTTAAAAATCGATGAATATCTCTTAGGGAACTGGAAATCTGAGGACAGATTCGTAGTAAAAGAAAATGAACTAAAATCTATTCCATTCAGAATACCTTTAACTTTTTTTGATTCACCCATCGATAAACTTGGTCAAACCAATATTATAGGTAAGGGTCTTTCCTTTGCGCTAAAGAAAATAAAAGCTGCCAAATCAGATTTTAGAATGGAAGCTGAAGCCGTAGTTGAGGGAAGTAAATTTAATCCTCGAAATAAAGCCACATTTTATTTCAGGTAATCCTCATATTCCTGAACTCATAATAGTCTTTTTTGTTCAATGAACTAACAAAAGACTTTCAATGGAAGAATTAGCAATATTTTGGCATCGTAGAGATCTTCGCCTCGAAGACAATGCAGGTTTGTATCATGCCCTGAAAAGCGGATTACCAGTTTTAACTCTATTCATTTTCGATGAAAATATATTATCAAAACTCGAGGATAAAAATGATGCAAGGGTCAGTTTTATTCATGAGCAAATTGAATCTTTGTCAACTCAGTTAAAAAAACTGGGCAGTTCTATCCTCGTAAAATATGGCGAACCCGATGCAATCTGGGAAGAATTGATTCAAGCATATCCCGTCAAAAAAGTTTTTTGTAATAGAGACTACGAATCTTATGGTATTGAACGAGATGCTAAGATTAAAAATATATTAGCTCAAAGGAACATCGAATTTAAAAGTTTTAAAGATCAAGTAATTTTTGAAAAAGAAGAGGTTTTAAAAAATGATGGGGGACCTTACACCGTTTTTACTCCCTATTCCAGAAAATGGAAAGAGAAATTATTGAGTAAAAAAACAAAGGAAGGAGAATTATTTTATTTTAAATCCTATCCTACTGAAAAATATTTTGATAATTTCTATCAAACGAATGAGTTAGAAATTCCAAGCCATGAATCGATGGGTTTTACAAAATCAAGCATCCAATTTCCTCCAAAAGAGGTCAAACAAGGGATCATTAAAAATTACGATACAACCAGAAACTTTCCTGCTATTGAAGGTACTTCCAGATTAGGCATACATTTCAGATTTGGCAGCATCAGCATCAGAGAAAAAGCCAGAAAAGCTTTGCCACTAAATGACACCTTTTTGAATGAATTGATATGGAGGGATTTCTATTCCCAAATACTCGCTCATTTTCCAAAAGTAGAAAAATCCTCCTTCCGAAGTGAATATGACAGAATTGAATGGCGCAACGACGAAAAGGATTTTGAAGCCTGGTGTCAGGGAAAAACAGGCTATCCCATGGTGGATGCTGGAATGAGAGAGCTCAACGAAACTGGTTTTATGCACAACAGAGTCAGAATGGTTGTTGCCAGCTTTCTTGTCAAACATTTATTGATTGACTGGCGTTGGGGAGAAGCTTATTTTGCCAAAAAATTACTCGATTTTGACTTGGCCAGCAACAATGGAGGTTGGCAATGGGCAGCAGGTTGCGGTACGGATGCAGCTCCCTATTTCAGAATTTTTAATCCGGAAGCTCAAGCTGAAAAATTTGACAAGGAGTTAAAATATATAAAATATTGGGTCAAAGAATATGGTACCAAGTCATACCCCACCCCTATCGTTGAGCATAAATTTGCCAGAGAAAGATGTTTGGAAACCTTCAAAAAAGCATTAAAAGAATAGATATTTAGTTAAGGAGTCTTTTCAAATTCCAAAAAACCCTTTTTAAGAATATTTTAAAATCAAATTTTATTATTAGCTTTGATGTCATAAAGATGACTTTTCTTATTATTTAATTATAACAAAACCATTAAAGCTATGCGTAAAATTACTTTGTTTGCTGTTGCCTTATTAGCAGCGAATCTGAGCTTTGCTCAAAAAGGATTAGAAGTAGGTGTTGAATTTACTCCTGCCGTTACATTTATTTTGAATGATGAAGATTTTGCTGAAGGCGAAGCTTTGAATTTTAAAGGAACTTTTGGATATAATACTGGCTTGAGTGTTGGTTTTAATTTCACTGAAGGTTTGGGAATTTCTTCTGGTCTTCTTTTATCCAGACAAGGTCAAAACTATGTTACAGATTACGCTGGCGTAGCAAAGGCTGATCAGGCTGAATTTTCAAGAAATTTAACCTATGTAAGATTACCTTTATTATTGAAATTCAATAGCGATCCAACTGCTTCTTCAGGTTCCTATTTCAGATTTGGTCCTCACTTTGACTTTTTAAGCGGAGCTAGATATAAATATGAAAATAATGCTACGATTGGCATTGATAGAGATGTAAATCTGCTTAAAGATTCCCCTTACAGTGATTTAGAAATTTATAATAAATTTGTTTTTGGTGTAACGCTAGAATTTGGTGGTTCTGCCAATATCAATGAAAATCTTAAATTGACCTTTATGTTACATATGTCTGGCAATTTGAATTCAGAAGGAAAAGATGCTGCTTTACTATCTGCTTTAGGGATAAGATACCCAAATACAATTACTACCTCTTCTGTTGAACGTCAATCTGCTTACAATGTAATGGGTGGTTTGAATGTAGGTTTGAGATATTGCATCCCTTTCAACTAAAACCAAACTTTTCAAGATATCTAAGCCGAATGATCCAATCATTCGGCTTTTTTTATTATTAGAACTTCCAGGTACCCCTCAAGCTTAGCTCCTCTTAATTTTCATCCAGCAGCTCCAGAAAATCTTTTCTCGGAATCAGTCTTGCACCTAAACTAGCCAGATGTTCCGTGTAAATCTGACAGTCAATCAG
>JBILRD010000183.1:0-4991 GCA_044372845.1 Saprospira sp.
AAATCGCCTTTGATCATTTCAAATTTAGGAAGGATAAGCTCTGCGCCGCTCAGGTCATCAATAACAACAATTTCTCTTTTTAGTACCTGACTGACTTCACCCAGCACCAATTCCCCTACTCTGTCAACATAGTTTTTATAAATTTTATCTTTTTCAAGATCTAATATTTTAGAAATTAGTGTTTGTCGGGCAGCCATAATAGCTCTTCTTCCAAATGACTCGATGGTTACCTTTTCGTAGCATTCATCTCCTACTTCAGAGTCTTCATCGATGTCTAACGCATCAGAAATAGAGATTTGGTATCTCTCGTCTTCTACTTCTCCAATGGGTACAATTTCTCTTTTGCGCCAGATTTCTAAGTCTCCTTCAGTTGTACTGACAATGATGTCGAAATTATCATCAGCGCCATATTTTTTTCTGATAAGTGTTCTGAATACATCTTCCAATACACGCACCATCATTGGGCGGTCAATACTCTTGATTTGGTTAAATTCCTGGAAGGAATCCATCAAATTTATGCTCATGTTCGAAGCTATTTATATTAAAAAATTAAGTTAATTTAATTAAAATGCAATTTTTACAATTGCTTTCTTTATTTGACTAAAAGGTATTTGTTTCTGAACTGTAATTTCTATTTTCTTCTTTTTACCTGGCTCTGCCAACACTTTCTCTTTGTACTCAATTACAAGATTTTCCTCGTTTACCTCTGTTAAAGTTCCTTGAGCATTGATGTGTGAATCAGTCAGCTCAATGCTTAATAATCTGCCAATATTATTTTGGTATTGTCTGATTATTTTCAAAGGTTCACCCACTCCTGGTGAAGAGATATCAAGAGAATAATTGTCACCTAACCAAGCATTTTCTTCTATATTTTTTTCAAGAAATCTGCTGATTTCAACACAATGCTCTAGTTGAAGTCCTCCGTCTTTATCAATATAAACTTGAATATGTTCAGAGGCGGACTGTACGATTTCTATCAGAAAAAAAGATTGATAAGCTTCCTCCAAAAATTTCTTATCCAATAATTCCTTTAACTTTTCTTTTATGTCTGCCATTCCTGTTTGATCTAATAAAAAGAGGGAACAAACTCTGTTCCCTCTTAATTTTCCCATTCATTTGACTGCAAATGTAAGCAAAAAAATAATATCTGCAAAATCTTTTGAAATTTGATTTTATATTATCCAATGTATATCATGTCCAAGCGATAAATTAAAAAGGTGTTTACAAAAGAATAAACAAAGATTTTTAAATAAAATTCCAAACTTGTTATAATCTTACTCCAAAAGTTAAAAGTAATAATCCAGCATTTAGGTTATTGGTAGTTCTTTGGTTATTCAATTCAGAGGTAGCATAATAAGGGGCATATTCAAAGTCTGAAATAGTTAACATATATGCTAGGTCAAAAAAGAAATTTTCATTTCTGATGCCAGCACCAAAAGAAATTTCGTGGCGCAGGTCATTAACTCCTTTGACTTTAGTTTGAAAAGGGCTGCTTTGAAAACGGTATCCTGTACGGAGTCTTAAATTACCCATTGATAATTCTCCCCCCAATCTTACACGTGCAACTCCCTGATATTGTTCATCAACAGCATTGTTTATGTTGTTAATGTATTCCTGATCTGCTGCATTGGCATTGTCATCAGTTGCTTTCAGAGAAAATTTTCCAAGCGCATAATTGATATAATCGGCATCTAAACAGATAAAGCCCTTTGTTTTACTATCCTTTTTGCCCAGTAAGGCGCCAACGCTAAAGTTAAAAAACCAGGGACTTGTAAAATTATGTTTGAACATTCCTGTTGGAGAAAGTAAAGGATCTGTATCTGATATTACTCTAAGTGTATCGTTCCAGACGACTTTGGCGCTCAATGAGGTATTATAATCCTCTTTCAATCCGGTAATCGTAGGCGTATGAACAGCCATCCCCATTCTCAATATTTTATTGATTCTGTAAATAAAACCAATTTTTAGATTAATGCCCGTACCACTTACTTCTCTGCTTTCATTGAACTTCATGGATTTGAAATCTAAATTGTTACTGAGTTCAGTTTCGGTATAATCTCTTTTATCTTTAAATTTTAAAAAATCTATCCCTAATGTAGCGCCGATGTAAAATTTGTTTAAATAATTACCAGCCAGAGTCAAACCAAGCTCATTGATTCCACCGCTTTGACGAATAAACTGACTTTTTTTGATGTAATTAGAGTCAATGACTGAACCAATGTAAGTATTATTACCACTGGGATTATCAATCAAAAAGGCATCCCAAGCCAGTTGTTCTTCGAAGGGGTCGAGATTATCAGGATTTGAGTTGGAGTTATTGGCTTCCTGGACAAAATTAATTATTCGGGATCCGCGAGAATTACCAACAAAAGAAAAGGATTTATTGAAAGAAGCAATCCTGTTGTAGGAAACTGAAAAATTAACAAATTTCCAATCATCTGTCTGCTCTTCAGCATAAACCAGACCTATCCCACCAAAATTAAAGGCTGATCTGCTAATGGAACTTTCAGGCAATAGACTGTCGCTGACAAAAGTACTGTTGATGGTACTAAATTGTAAACCCGGGCTGATGGATATTTCTGAACCTCTGTATATACCAAGACCGGCAGGATTGATATTCATCGTACTCAAATCAGCGCCCATTGCACCCAAAGCACCACCCAAGGATAAACTACGGGCTGTAGATGGCTGGTAGATGTCGCTAAATAAAAGGGCGTCGCTAGTTACCTGAGAATGAACTTTTAGTGTAAGAGTAAAAAAAATAAGATAAATCAGTATATGTTTCATAAATACAGATTTTTAAAAAAAATAAGGTGGAATATCCTTCAAATATAGGTTATATTCCACCTCATCGTGTTATTTAAATCTATGAATTTGATCAATTTTAGCGGTTGCGCCCTCCCGAAGAGCTTGAATTGCTTCTGCTAGACCCACTTGACCCAGAAGAACCGCTATTGATGCTTCCCCTGGAGCTATTGTTGAAAGAACTATTGTTGATTGAATTATTATTAAAAGAATTGTTTCTGCCGCCCCTGTCAAAACTATTGTTTGAAGGTGGAGTAGTAATACCTGATCTGCCTGGATTGGACTCTCTGATAACAGGAGGATTAGTTGTTGACCTGTCTCTGACATTATACTCTCTTACAGGCTGATCAATTGCTCTGTTAGGCCTGGTGTTGGTGTTTTGTTGTTCAATCTGTCTACCAGATCTATCAGGATAAACACTTTGATTATCAATGACATTATTATTTCTTCTTTGCTGCAAGTCGTATCCTTGAACAGCTGTGTTTCTGCTGCGGTGTAATCCGGCATCCGAACCTCTGGAGCTTCTGTTGGTTACAAAATTAGCGGCATTTGGAGCAGAATTTTCAAACCAGTTGATGTTATTATTTCTGAAAAGACCATTTCCGTACCAACCATTCCAGTATCCTTGATTAAAGCCATTCCAGTATCCTGAATTGTACCCAGACCAGTAAGGGTTACCGTAAAATTGGTTGTATCCCCCGTAAGGAGAGTATCCATATCCCCAATGGTTGAAAGATCCCCATGAATTCCAGCCTGAGTAAAAATTTGGGTTATATCCATAGGCATAAGGATATCCCCAACCCCAGCTGTATCTGTTGTAATAGGGTGAAATGGTGTAGATATTCACACCTGCCATAAAAGGATCATACCAATAATTATCTACATAATAATTGCTGTAATAACTGAAACCGCGAGCTGGAGTATGAAAACGTCGAATTCTTGTACTGTATTGATAATCAAAATCATCATCAACATATTGATCTTCTGATTTATCGTACTCATTAGTAGCTGTGACAGTTTCTTCCCTCAAATAATTCTCTTGTTTAAATTTCTTTTCTTCAACACCATCGTAGTAAATATCATCATTCGATTGTGAGAAAGTATTAAAACCTGTGAACAAAGAGATGAAAACAAAGGTCAATGAAATGCTAGTAGTTTTCATAGGACTATATTTTTATGTAATTAACTTATCAATCTTAAAGTATTAACTTATTTTTGCAATAATTTCAATCCTGTATAATAGACTAGAAAAATTAGAATAAGTTTAAATTATTAATCGCTAAAAATTAGTTTTTAGTTCATTAAACGCTATATTTTATTAGTGATTACAGTATAAATTTAACAATTAAGTTTTATACAAAAAATTATACAGCAAAAAGATTGCCACAACTAATTTTTAAATAATAATGAGTAAAGAAATTACATCGCAACAGGAAGATTATTCACAATGGTATCTTGACATTGTAAAAAAAGCAGATTTGGCTTCAAATTCCAAGGTTAGAGGCTGTATGGTGATCAAGCCTTACGGATATGCTATCTGGGAAAAAATGAGAGATGATCTGGATCGTAGATTTAAGGAAACTGGTCATCAGAATGCTTATTTCCCTTTGTTGATTCCTAAGAGTTTTTTGAGCAAAGAAGCCGCGCATGTGGAGGGCTTTGCCAAAGAATGTGCCGTTGTGACGCATCACAGATTGATGAATGATCCAAATGGAAACGGTGTTATAGTTGATCCGGATGCAAAATTGGAAGAAGAGTTAATCATCCGACCTACTTCTGAAACAATTATCTGGGATACTTACAAAGATTGGATCAATTCCTACCGCGATTTGCCTTTGTTAATCAATCAATGGGCCAATGTCATGCGCTGGGAAATGCGCACGCGATTTTTCCTTAGAACTGCTGAGTTTCTTTGGCAGGAAGGGCATACGGCTCATGCTACTAAGGAAGAAGCGGTTCAAGAGTCTCGTATGATGTTGGATATTTATGCTGATTTTGCCAGAGAGATTATGGCTATGCCTGTTATTAAAGGGGAGAAAACAGCTCAGGAGCGTTTTGCCGGTGCTGAGAATACCTATACAATAGAAGCTTTAATGCAGGATGGTAAAGCTTTACAAGCAGGAACTTCACATTTCCTAGGACAAAATTTTGCCAAGGCTTTTGATGTTAAATTCCTGAATGAATCC
>JBILRD010000184.1:0-4977 GCA_044372845.1 Saprospira sp.
AAATGTGACAAATGCAATACAGCTTTTTTATCTCAATTTGAAGGGGATTGCTGGACAAAGCATGGGACCATACTGCCGGAGACTAAAAATACTTTGATCAGAAATTATGGAAATAAGATTTGTAAATATTGTCTGGATTCTTACTTAATTAAAAGTTTGGAATAAATGTCAAAATATCATATCCATAAAGATATAAAACAGGCTCACACGCTGCCTGGCAGTTTTTATCATAATCAGGAGGATTACCATAAACTTCTTGAAACTGTTTTCTATCATTCCTGGCATTTTCTTGCAGATAAAAACATTTTTTCTGACGATATAAGTTGCGTTCCATTACAACTTAATACAGGAAAATCGGTTGAAGAAATCATCCTTCTAAAAGATAAAGATATCAAATGCCTCTCCAATATTTGTACCCACCGAGGAAAGGTCATTGTTGAAAAAGCTTCCAAACTTAAAATGCTCAGTTGTTCCTACCATGGAAGGTGCTTTGATCTGGAGGGTAAGTTCAAATCCATGCCCGAATTCAAAGAGGTATTGAACTTTCCGACAGAAAATGACAATTTAAAAAAATTGGATGTAAAGAATATTGGTACCCTTCTTTTCACCTCTCTACACAGCAAAGTCAGCTTTGATAAAATTTTTGAACCTTTCCTGAATCGACTTTTTTGGTTCCCATTTGATGAATTGAAATTTGACGCAAGTTCATCTGAAGAATACCTGATTGATGTAAACTGGGCATTGTATTGTGATAACTATCTGGAGGGATTCCATGTTCCCTTTGTTCATCCTGCATTAGATGAAAAATTGGATTATGGTCTTTATGATACAGAATTATTTGAATACTCCAATGTACAGGTTGGTCATGCTGACAACGATGCCACTTTTTTTGATTTGCCTGAAGAGTCTGAAGATTTTGGAAAAAAAATACATGCTTATTACTGGTGGTTTTTTCCAAACTTAATGCTGAATGTCTACACCTGGGGAATCTCCATCAACATAGTAGAACCATTAACCATCAATAAGACTAAAGTCAGATTTTTGACCTATTTACTTCCAGAAAAAAACGCCAATGGTTTTTCAAAGGAATTACTACACAAAACTGAGATGGAAGACGAAGAGGTTGTCCTGAGTGTTCAGAAAGGCACGAAAAGCAGTTTTTATAATTCAGGAAGATTTTCAGCCAAAAGAGAACAAGGTGTCCATCATTTTCACAGACTGATTGATCGCTACCTTTAATATATAAACAACTAAAGCCCTTGAAAAATCAAAGGGCTTTAAATAATATTTAAGCAAATTGTAATTTAACCTACAACTTCTACTTCTCTTGGCAAAACGCTTACAAAAGTACGATTTTTGTAACCTTTTTTGTATTCTACGATACCATCGCAAAGAGCAAAAATCGTAAAATCTTTACCAACGCCTACATTGTTACCAGGATGAAACTGGGTACCACGTTGACGAATAATAATATTACCAGAGATTGCCAGTTGACCACCGTAAAGTTTAACGCCAAGTCTTTTACTTTTACTGTCGCGGCCGTTGTCCGAACTACCTACACCTTTCTTATGTGCCATGATTTAATATTTTAGTAAAGGGGAGTGTTAACAAATTATTTTAAGCGATATTTTCTACTTTCACTTTTGTAAAGAATTGACGGTGTCCGTTTTTCTTGCGATAACCCTTACGGCGTTTTTTGTGAAAAACGATGACTTTGTCACCTTTAACATGTTGCAAAACAGTGCATGCAACGGAAGCAGAAACAGTGGGTTTACCCACTTGGTAAGTGTCGTCTTTAGCCAGGAGGAGTACTTTGTCAAAAGTAACTTGATCGCCCTCGTTAGCAGCCAGACGGTGTACAAAGATCTCTTGACCTTCGCTCACCTTGAATTGTTGTCCTTGAATTTCTACGATAGCGTACATCTTACCTAATTAGATGAATGTTAAAAAATTATTACAAACGGATCAGAACATGAATTTCCAATCGGACTGCAAAGTTAATACAAATTATATTTAAAAGGAAAGTTTTTTGATTGGAATTGTTCAATTATTTTAAATTTCAATGCTTTGAATAAAAAAATAAGACAAAACCATACTAAATTTACACCTTTAAATTTTCAATCAAAGTATTATGAAAAAGAATTTACCCTTATTTCTATTGATTTTTGCCTTGTTCTATTCCTGTTCATCTGAAAAGAATAATTCTCAAAACTCTAAAGAAGAAAAAAAATGGTTTGGTTTAAAGGAAATTACCGCAAATGATGCGATCATAGTCGATGAAGCCATCAATAAACTTGACAGTACAGAAAATTTAGAAGTCATCAATATCGGTGAGGGTGTAACGGCAAAGGGCATTAAGATTAAAGTAAAGGGAGAGGTTTTGAATATCTGTAAAAGTTCAGGTTGTTGGTTTACTTTTCAAACAAAAAGCGGTAAAGAGCTGTTTATTCAAATGAAAGAACACAAAGAAACTGAAAAGGGTAAATGGATTGGAAAGACGGTTGTGGTGGAGGGAGAATTGTACTCAAATGAAATTTCTGTAGAAGAACAAAGACAGAATGCCAAATCAGAGGGTGCCTCAAGAGAGGAAATATCAAAAATAAAAGAAGCAAAAACTGAATATATCTTAAATGCAGATGGCGCTATTTTAGCAAAATAAACACCTATTTTTGAACTTCGTAAGTTTATTTAAAGGTATGCGGTCTAAATAATTCAAAAAAGAATACATTTTTTATCCTTTTTAAAAAAAATAGCCTACATTTGCAACCGCTTTTAAGAAAAAAAAAGACAATTGAAATTGTATTTTCATGATTCTGTAGCTCAGCCGGTAGAGCATTTGACTTTTAATCAAAGGGTCTCGGGTTCGAATCCCGACAGAATCACAAACAAACCTTTTCTGCTTTGGTGGAAAAGGTTTTTTTATTTGAAATAGACTTATGAAGCTACATTTTTCAAAATATCAGGGAACCGGAAATGATTTCATTGTTATTGACAATAGAAATGGCATTTTCGACTCTTTAAATTCGGCATTGGTTTCAACACTTTGTGACCGAAGATTTGGCATTGGAGCCGATGGGTTGATGTTACTGGAAAATTGTCCCGAAAGCGATTTCAAAATGATATACTTCAATGCTGATGGTAGAGAAGGCAGCATGTGTGGAAATGGCGGAAGATGTATCACTGCCTTTGCCAAAAGTCTTGGTATTATTGGAAATAAATCAACATTCATGGCGGTAGATGGCCTACATGAATCGATTATCCGTGAGTCCGGTGAAGTGGAATTAAAAATGGGAGAAATCAGTCAACTCTATCTTTCAGATGCCTTCTGTTTTCTAAATACCGGATCGCCACATTATGTAAAATTTGTTAGTAGTTTGTCTGGAATTAACATCGAAGGAGAAGGTAAAAGAATAAGAAATAGTGAACCCTATCAAAAAGATGGCGTAAATGTGAACTTTGTCGAGGAAATTGCAAAAAACTTTCTCAAAGTTTATACCTTCGAAAGAGGTGTAGAAGCAGAAACTTTATCCTGTGGCACTGGTGTAACAGCCGCGTCAATTACTTATTTTTTAAAAGAAAAACAAAAAATTGAAGGAAAACAGGAGGTAAAAATTCAGGTTAAAGGTGGAAAATTAGAAGTAAAATTTGACTATTTCAATGATATAATTTCAGATATTTGGCTTTGTGGACCTGCTGAAAAAGTCTTCGAAGGAATTATAATTACTTAAATACCAATCATCATAATATGAGTAAAGAAAAAGTTGCTAGTGAGGAAAACCTAAATTTAAATTTTGGGTTTGACGAAAACAAGATGCCTGTTCATATCGAATGGATATCATCTCAAGATGCTGAAAATAAAGCTGTTGAATGCAAGGCTATTTTATTGTCCATGTTCGATAAAGAACACAGAGACACCTATAAAATTGACTTGTGGACAACAGAAATGCAGGTGGCTGAAATGGACAGATTCATGTATCAAACCTTGAGGGGATTGGCAGAAACCTACCATAATGCAACTAAAAACTCTGCCTTATCCAATGATTTTATGAGATTTACACAATACTTTGGAGAGAAGACCGAAGTAATTCCAAAAAGTTAATCTAGAATAATTTTACTCTTCCAATTCGTGTTTTACAATCGAATATTTGTCATTTGAATTGATTAAAAATAAAAGACTTTAATGTTTAGATTTTTAGTAATATATGACCGGTACTTTTCAAGGTATCGGTTTTTTTATCCTTTAATAAAAAAGAATTATCAATAAGGGCTTCTATTTTTATGATTTGATTATTTTTGTTTTAATCAACCTAAAGTTTGGAAATTAGTGGTCACTAAAAAGTTAAAAAAATTACCTGAGTCCAACAAACAGGCTATAAAATTCATTATCATCGGTATCATGGCAGTTGTTACCGATATGATATGTTATTATCTTTTGTTAAGTGTTATTCCTGAAAAAATTGCTTTTTTAGAAAATGAGATGCTCGCTAAAGGGCTTTCATTCCTCTGTGGATTTTCTGTAACCTATACTTTTAACAACCGTTGGACCTGGCGAAAGACAGATCACAATCAAAGCAGATTTTTAAAATTCATCGCCTTGTATGGAATTTCCCTGATATTAAATGTGCTGCTCAATTCTACCCTCTTATATCTGATTTTGGATTTTAAAAATATCATTGTGGTTCCAAAACCATATTTTGTTGCCTTTATCGGAGCTACCGGGTTTAGTTCTGTTTTTAATTTCCTGGGACAAAAATTTTGGGTATTTAAAAATCAGCCCATTTTTAAGGAGGATTGAATTTTACCAAATAAGAGGCGTCAGGTAGTAAACAAAAACCGTATAAATAATTATTGAAATGATGTTTAAAGCAAATCCAGCTTTGATCATTTGGATAACTTTTACTTTTCCAGTACCATAAACAATTGCATTCGGAGCGGTAGCCACCGGCAGCATAAATGCGCAGGAGGCTGCACAGGTTG
>JBILRD010000185.1:0-4969 GCA_044372845.1 Saprospira sp.
AAAAGGAGGTTTTCCCAGAAATAGAATTTTAATTTTTATAGTTGTTTTGATAGGTTTTTTCATAGCATTTTCACTGAAATATAAACCAAAACCAGTAAAATTTGCCAATCAAAATATCTATGTAAGCATTATAGATAAGGATAAAATTATTATTCAAGGGGACACAACCAATTATGATAATTTTGCATCTAAACTAAAGAAAGAAATTTCAAAAGTTAAAAAGGTGAAGGCGATGGTTCAGGTTAATCTGCCAAAAAATAAGAAAGCAGGTCAATTTTTGGAACTCATTCAAATCGTAACAGCTTTTGAAAACGTTGAGTTAAAATTAACAGCAAATAATTAAAATATATGCTTGATAATATTCTGAATTTTAAGGATAACTCCCTTGATGAGGCTTCAAAACCAGAAGACAGAAGAATAGCTGCTATTGGAGCACTATCTTTTTTGATACTTTTGTTGATAGTGGTTTTTTGGAGATTTTTTTCAAAATTAGATCCAGCTCCTGAGCCTGGAGGGTTGATGGCTTCATTCGGTAATGTCGAATTTGCAGGTGGAGGAGCTTCTGCAGCTTCTTCAGAAAGCACAAGTGCTACCAATAAGAAAGATGTTGAAAGTAGTGAAATGGAAAGTTCCGCCTCTGTTTCCAATGATGTTAAACCGAATTCAAATAACAATACAAAAGTCGATAATACTCCCAAAGGAGTTAGTTCTGATGATTTATTTGGCGGAGGTACAGGTCCAAACAGCGGTAAAGGAACTCAGGGCACTCCTAATGGAATTAAAGATGACCTAGGCAATCTGGGAGGTGGCGGTTCTGGCGGAGGAAAAGGTAAGGGAGATGGCGTTGATGAAGGCAAAGAGGGCAGCAGAAAATGCAAAAGCAATTGTTCCTCCTGTAATGTAAAGGACAGTTGGGACGAGGATGGTGAAGCCTTTGTAACTATAACAATAGGTAACGATGGAAAGGTTAAAAATGCTACCATGGCTGATCCAAAAAAATATCCAAAAAATGCGGGGATTTTACCTGCTCAGGCGAAAATTGCCAAAAAATGCGCCGAACAGAGACAATATCAACCCGGATCAGGTGATGTAAAGCAGGTGGTGCGAATTACATTCAGAAGAAGCTAATTGTAAAATCAAATTACAAGGCATTGCATTTTTGTGATGCCTTTTTCATTATGAAGAAATCAAAAAATATCATATTTTATTTAATCATTTTTTATATTCTCATTGCAGGAATATGGTGGTCTTATCTGCTTTCCAATAAAAATTTGGAAGTTAAAAACGCACAAATTGAAAATATAAAAATAAAATACCCTGATAGACCAATTGATGAAATACAAAAATTGAAAGATTATCAACAGGTTATCAATAGATTTCAAAGGCAAAGATGGATGATTATCGGAGAGGGTACTGTTTTTATGTTTCTACTGTTGATGGGTCTCTGGAGAATTTATAATATTAGGCAAAAGGAAATACAATTAGCTTTGCAACAGCAAAACTTTTTATTGTCAATTACTCATGAATTAAAATCACCTATCGCCTCTGTTCAGTTGATTTTGGAAACTTTAAAAAAAAGACAATTGTCCCAGGAACAAATCCAAATGTTAACAAACAATGCGCTTAAAGATAATGATCGATTAAATAAATTAGTGCAAGATCTATTATTGGCTGCCAGGATGGAGGGAGGTTATCAATATGTTTTTGTTGAACTTGATATTTTAGAAGTTATCAAAGAGTGTATTGAGTGGAATAAAATGAAGTTCAAAGGGAATATAAATTTGAAACTTGAGGGAAATGACTTTTTGATAAAAAAAGGAGATCGAAGTACTTTGCTCTCGGTTTTTTCCAATCTCTTAGAAAATGCTATCAAGTATTCAGAATCTTCTGATCAAATTGATATCAACCTTTCATCAACCGTTAACAATATTAAGGTTGAAGTCATAGATTACGGTAAGGGAATCCCAAAATCTGAAAAAGATAAAATTTTTGATAAGTTTTATAGAATTGGAGACGAGGAAACTCGTACAGCCAAGGGTACGGGATTAGGGTTGTATATCGTTAAAAAAATTATTGAGTCGCACTACGGGACAATAATCGTAAAAGAAAACAAAATTAAAGGAACTAATTTTCAAATAGAGTTGCCAAGGGAATAACATGAAGAGAATCTTATTGGTAGAAGATGAGGAACATATCAGAGAAACCCTCAAGTTGAATCTTGAGATGGAGGGTTATGAAGTTATTGCTCTGAATAATGGGAAAGACGTAATTAAAGTTTTTAATGAGCAACATTTTGATTTAATCCTTTTGGATATTATGTTACCAGAAGTCAATGGTCTTCATCTTTGCGAACAAATCAGACTGATTGACACAGATGTTCCTATCATATTTTTGACTGCAAAAGATACTGGAATGGATAAAATCATGGGGCTGAAAAAAGGTGCCGATGATTATATAGTTAAACCCTTTCATCTGGAAGAGTTGTTGTTAAGAATTCAGATTTTTCTTAAGAGAAGCCAGGGTAAAACCAGCACTTCCATAGATGAGTTTAGCTTTGGTTCCAATTATGTTAATTTTAGAACCTTGGAAGCCACAACGGTATCAGGTGAGATAAAGCTGACTAAAAAAGAAGCTATGCTTCTAAAGCTCTTGATAGAGAAAAAAGGGGAGGTGGTATCCAGACAGCAGATTTTATCCTATGTCTGGGGTTATGATGTCTATCCATCTACAAGAACGATTGATAATTTTATACTTGCTTTTAGGAAATATTTTGAAGAAGATCCCAAAAACCCGGTCTACATCCATTCTATAAGAGCAGTTGGTTACCAGTTCGTTTTACCTGAAAAAAAATCGGCCGAGTAAATACTCAGCCGAAAAAATTATGCTCTGTTGTGTTTTTTAATATTTTCTAGGAATTTCTTCAGGATAATATTGAATTCTACCGGTCTTTCCATCATTGGAGCATGTCCGCAACAATTGATAAAATTTAATTGTGAATCAACAATGCCTTTGTGGAAATCTTCACCAACAAAAGGTGGGGTGATTCTGTCTTGTTTACCCCAAACTAAAAGAGTTGGAACTTTTATATCATGCAATTTATTCTCTACGTTATCTCTGATAGCGGATCTGGCAACAGCAACCACTCTCATGGCTTTTTCATTATTGTTTACTGTTTCGAAAAGGGAATCCACAAGATCCTTTGAAGCCATATCAGGATCATAAAAAGTATACTCAGTTTTTCTTCTGATGAATTCGTAATTCTGCCTTTTTGGGAAAGTGTCACCCATGGTATTTTCAAAAAGGCCTGAACTGCCAGTCAATGTTAGTGTTTTAACGATTTCTTGGTTTTGTAAAGTCAAGAATAAAGCAACATGACCACCCAATGAGTTTCCAAGAACATTCATTTTTTGTCCATAATAGCCTTTTTCTTTCAAGAAGTCAACCGTATAATTTTTCAAGAAGTCAACAGAAATTTCTCTCAACGGAGCTTCATAAATTGGAAGAACTGGAACAACTATTTTGTAATTTTTTTTGAACTCATCAATAATGCCATCAAAATTACTCAAGGCTCCAAATAAACCGTGTAATAGTAGAATAATCTCTCCTTCGCCTTCCTCAATATATTTAAATTGACCAATTTCTTTGACTTCGTAACTCATAAGTAAATTTTTTTATTCTGTTAACTGATCAGCATCATAGGATTTTTTACATCAGTATTGTGACAAATCTAAAAAGAAAATAGGATTAAATAGTTATTACCTATTAAAATTTATTTTCATATGTAGTTCTAAACTATCTTTATCTAATTTGTATTTTGTGAAAAATTAACTCAAAATTTATTGAAATAGACGCTATGAGCTTAGAGGAAATTTACAAAATCTATCTGAAATACCCACATATCAGTATTGATAGTAGAAAGATAATTGAAAACTGTTTTTTTGTCGCAATTGGGAAAAAAAATGACAAAGGAGTTCATCGTGGTTGTGAATTTGCAGAACTTGCTATAGAATCCGGAGCAGCGGTTGTGATGATCAATGATCCTGATTTGAAGGCTAAGCACCTTGAAGATGATCGTTGGATTATGGTGGAGGATTGTGAAATGTCTCTTCAGCAATTAAGTAGGTTTCATCGTGAGCAATTAAATATACCAATAATAGCTATCGCAGGTTCTAATGGAAAAACGACCACTAAAGAAATATTACAGGCAGTTTTAAGTCAAAAATACAGCACTTTTGCAACACCGGGCAATCTCAATAATCAGCTGGGAGTACCAATTTCTTTACTTCAAATTGGGAGGCATCATGAAATTGCCATCATTGAAGTTGGAGCCAATCATCTTGAGGAAACATCCTTTTTATGTAAATTGGTACAACCAACTTATGGAATGGTCACCAATTGCGGTAAAGATCATTTAGGAGAATATGGTTCTTACGAAAATATCATCAAAGCCAATAAAGAGTTGTATGATTATTTTGAAGAGAATGGTGGTTTGGTCTTTGTAAATGAGAGAGATGATATTTTAGTAGAGAGTTCACAAAAAGTAGCTCAAAGGATTTTTTACGGAAATGATAATAGTTCCATCAGATCTGAAATTTTGAAATCCCCACTTTTGGAAATAAGATTATGGATCAATGACCATTCTGCTGATATCAAAACTTTTTTATTTGGAGATTTTTGGAAGGATACACTGATGGCTGCTTCGCAGATAGCTTATCAATTTGGGCTAAACCTAGACCAGATAAAAGATGCTATGGAATCTTACAAACCTGAGGCATTGAGATCCCAGATTGCAAAATGGAATCAGAGTGACTTGATATTGGATTGTTATAACGCCAATCCAAGTAGTATGGAAGCATTTGTCAAGGCTGTTCAGCAAAGTCCTGAAACTCCCAAAATTTTAATCCTTGGAGAAATGCTGGAACTTGGTGAATACAGTGAGGAGGAACATCAGTATTTGGTTGATCAAGTA
>JBILRD010000186.1:0-4964 GCA_044372845.1 Saprospira sp.
CCTGATCTGAATCAATGGGCTTCTGTCATTTCACAGTTTTTGAAACCTGGCGGACGTTTTGTAATGGCGGATTTTCATCCTGTAGTCTGGATGTACGATGATGATTTTTTGGATACCAGTTATGGCTATTTTAACCGAGCAGCATTTGTCGAAACCATTTCAGGGACCTATGCCGACAGAGATTCAAATCTTGAGAATAAAACTGTGAACTGGAATCATTCTATTTCAGACATCTTGAATGCGCTGATAAAAAATGATATTTCTATAGTTCAGTTCAATGAATTTGATTATTCGCCCTACAATTGTTTTAATCATACTATTGAAATTGAAGCGGGAAAATTTCAGATAAAGGGTAAAGAAGGAAAAATACCCATGGTTTATTCTATACTTGGTAAAAAGTCTTAATAATTAAATAGCCCCTTAAAAACTTTAAGGGGCTATTATTTTGATTATTCCTCCATGAAAGGATATTTATAATCTGTTGGTGGCACAAAATTTTCTTTAATGGAACGAGGAGAGGTCCAACGAACCAGGTTCAGATATGATCCTGCTTTATCATTGGTTCCGGAGGCTCTTCCACCACCGAAAGGTTGTTGTCCAACGACTGCTCCAGTTGGTTTATCGTTGATATAGAAATTACCCGCTGTATGTCGAAGACGATGTGCAATTTTTTCAATCATAATTCTGTCGGTTGCAAAAATAGCTCCTGTCAAAGCATAAGGTGAGGCTTTATCCAAGTCATCCATGGTTTCCCAGAATTTGGAATCCTCGAAAACATAGATGGTCATGACTGGACCAAATATTTCTTCACACATGGTCACATAATAGGGGTCACTCACTTTGATTACTGTTGGTTCAATAAAATAACCTTCTGTTTTATTGTAGTTACCACCGGCGATGATTTCAGCCTTAGGGTTATTTTTAGCGCCATCAATGTAAGCAGCGATACTGTCAAATGCTTTTTCATCAATTACAGCATTTACGAAATTTCTGAAATCTTCAGGATTGCCCATTTTCATATCTGCCAAATCGCTTAAAAGATGTTTTTCTACTTCAGGCCAAAGACTAGCAGGTATATATGCTCGAGAAGCAGCAGAGCATTTTTGCCCCTGGTATTCAAAAGCACCTCTGGAAAGTGCTACAGCAACAGCTTTAGGATTGGCATCCGGATAAGCGACGATATAGTCTTTACCGCCTGTTTCTCCGACAATACGAGGATAATAGCGATAATTAGGCAAGTTGTTTGCTATATTTTGCCACATTCTCTGGAAAGTGGAAGTGCTGCCTGTGAAATGCAATCCGGCAAATTCAGGATGAGAAAAACAAGTGTCGCCAACCACTGCGCCATCTGCAAAAACCATATTGATGACTCCATCTGGTAATCCTGCATCTTTGAATAAATCCATGATAACCTTTGCCGAATAAATCTGAGTTACTGCAGGTTTCCAAACCACCACATTGCCCATCTGAGCCGGAGAAGCACAAAGATTGGCACAGATAGAAGTAAAATTGAATGGGGTTATCGCCAATACAAATCCCTCCAAGGCTCTGTGTTCCATTCTGTTCCAAACCAGTGGAGAAGATTCAGGTTGCTCATGATAGATTTGTTGCATATAATAAGCATTAAATCGGAAAAAGTCAATCAATTCACAAGCCGCATCAATCTCAGCCTGATATGCATTTTTTGACTGGCCAAGCATGGTAGCAGCATTTAATTTTTGTCTGTATGGCCCAGCCAATAAATCTGCAGCTTTCAAAAATACAGCAGCACGATGTTCCCATGAAGTATTTTCCCAGGCTTCTCTGGCTTCAAGAGCAGCTTGAATAGCCATTTGAACATGTTCTTTTCCTCCTTTGTGGTAGTAACCCAAAACATGTGATAATTCATGTGGTGGTCTTACAGCAACTTTATTATCGGTTCTGATTTCTTTCCCCCCAATAATCATAGGGATATCCATGATGGTTGTTTTGTAAGCTTGGAGCTGAGCCTTTAAAGCGTTTCTTTCAGAACTACCTTTCGCGTAAGGTAATACCGCTTCGTTTTTCGGTTCCGGGACACGGAAAAATGCGTTAGACATATTATTATTTTATATAGTTAACAAGAATTTATAATACAAAATTAGGAAAAACTGAAAAGAGCAAAGAGTAAACAGAGAATAATTTGTTTTAATAATTGCCATAATTCGGTTTAACTGACGTTTAACTAGATTAACATTGAAAATAAAAATAAACGAAGATGTTACTTGAAAATTCTTTTGAGAAAAAAATTAAAAATCCAACAGAGCAAGACATAAATGATATGTTCTTAGGCTTTGGAGAGAATGATATGGATGATTTTGTCATTCTTTCGAAAAACAATATGCACTACATCCAAACAGCTATAGGTGAAAAAGAAGAGGAGGGCTTTATTCTTGAATTTCAAGATGGTTCTTTAGATAAACATTTTATTGCTACGGACAGGGATCTGGAATTAGAAAAAATCATCGAGATTTTTATTGCCTTCAACAAAGGAGACGAAAACTGGAAATCGGATTTTGAATGGGAATTGTCTGTTATAGATGAATCTGACTTTTAAATTATCAGCCATTTGAAATATGTTTTATGATGTAGCTATCATTGGAGGAGGTTTATCTGGGCTCATCAGTTCAATAGAATTGAGCAGAGCAGGTTTTTCTGTTATTTTAATTGAAAAAAAATCCTACCCATCACACAAAGTTTGTGGAGAATATGTTTCCAATGAAGTGTTGGAATATCTTATGAGCATTGGTCTGGATCCATTTGAAAAAGGAGCAATAAGAATTGATGAATTTGAATTGAGTTCAGTTTCAGGCTTGAAATCATCTCTGAAATTGCCTCTTGGCGGATTTGGTTTAAGCAGAAATGCTTTTGATCAGGCATTGTATGTTATTGCACTTCAAAATTCCGTTAATTTTTGTCTGAATGACAGTGTAGACTTTGTAAATTTTTCTAAAAAAGAGGATTTGTTTACAATAAAAACGCAAAAAGGTATAGAGGTAAACTCAAAAATTCTCATTGGGGCGCATGGAAAAAGATCATCTCTAGATAAATACCTTGACAGAGATTTTATCAAAAGAAGAAGTTCCTATATGGCTGTAAAATGCCATTATGAGGGTGATTTTCCTGAGAATTTAGTTGCATTGCATAATTTCAAAGGGGGTTATTGTGGGCTTTCAAAAGTGGAAACCGGACATGTAAATGTCTGCTATCTGACGCTGGAATCCAATTTAAAAAAATACAAGGATATCAAGTCAATGGAATATGGTATTCTATCACAAAACCCACATTTAAAAAGTGTTTTTAGTGAATGGAATCCTGTATTTAAAACGCCATTGAGTATCAGTCAGATATATTTTCATGAAAAAACATTGGTAGATCAACATGTTTTGATGGTCGGTGATGCTGCCGGACTGATTTATCCGCTTTGTGGTAATGGAATGGCGATGGCTATTCACGGGGCAATTATATTATCAGAAAAAATTGTAGAATATTTTACAGAGAAAAAAGATAGAAAATGGCTGGAAACTGAATATAGCTATCAATGGAAGAAAAATTTCAGTAACAGGTTAAAAATGGGAGGATTTTTACAAAATGTTTTTGGAGCTCCAATGGTTTCAGGCACAGCAGTAAGAACAATAAAGTATTTTCCTTTCATAGGTAAGACTTTTATAAAATCAACACATGGTGAAGTTATAAAAACTAAAAGCATGATATAGTGTTTGTTTAATTTCTAAAGGTATAATTTCTTCAATATGTTCAATTTTTCAACCCGCTCTCAGGAAGCAGAAATTATGGATGACCTTGATATGAAAGGAGAGGAGTTGGCTTCTACACTTAGGCAATTAGCCAATGTTAATAAATGGTTGGGCGGTACAGAAATTGTTTTAAATGCCTTAAAAAAACTTTTAAAAAGTCATACCAAGAGTCAGGATAGCATTAAAATAATTGATATCGGTTGTGGTGGTGGAGAAATATTGAGACGATTGGCTGATTGTTGCAGGAAATCAAAGATAAAAGCAGTTTTTACAGGAATTGATGCCAATGAGTTCACGATTGATTATGCCAGGGAACATTCTAAAAACTACCCTGAGATTTCATATCAGCAAATCAATATCTTTTCAAAAGAATTTTCTGATTTAGAATATGATATAGCTATCTGCAGTTTGTTTTTACATCATTTTAAAGAGGATGAAATAGATTCTATTTTAAAATCAATCAACAATTCGGCAAGAATAGGTTTTATTATCAATGATTTACAGAGATCAAAAATTGCCTATTTCCTTTTTAATTTGGTTACTGGATTTCTTGGAGCCAGTCCTATGATAAAATATGATGGTAAGCTATCTATCAAAAAATCATTTTTAAAGCAAGATTTGAAAAATCTTCTTGTGAATTTGAAAAATATAAGCTATAATATTTCGTGGAAATGGGCATTCAGATATGTAGTCGTTGCCCAAAAAACTAACAATCCAATCATTTAAAAGAATTAAATAATGAACCCTAAGATATTGTCAACGCATATAGCTGTTCCTCCTTATACAAGGACTACGGATGAGTCAATGCCATTTGTAGAAGCCTGGCTTCAAAATCAACCTGATGAAAGATTCAGAGAAAAAGTTTTAAGACTGTTTAAATATTCTCAAGTAGATCGCCGTTATTCGATCATGGACATTGACGAAGTTTTTAAAGAGACAAGCTTTGAGGAAAAGAATAATTTTTTCATTCAAGCCTTTATTGATCTGACTAAAAAAGCATTGGAAGGTGCCTTGGCAAAGGCTAATTTAAAAGCAACAGACATAGATTATATCATAACGGTCAGTTGTACCGGAATCATGATTCCCTCTATCGATGCCTATCTTATCAATTTGTTGAAAATGCGACAGGATATCGTCAGAATGCCTATTACAGAAATGGGTTGTGCCGGTGGAACCTCTGCTTTGATTTAT
>JBILRD010000352.1:0-3164 GCA_044372845.1 Saprospira sp.
TTCTGATAGCCTAAAAATTGAAATTGCCGCTGCAGAAAAAGTTAAGATTAAATACTGGACGACAAAGGAAAACGATTTAGATAATGCTGTCGACTATCAAAAACCAATCACAATCAATACTAACACAACATTTTTTGCCTTTGCTGAAAATGAAAATGGTCAAAAATCAAAAATCGTAAAGGCCTATTATCCAAAAGCGGATGCAAACAGAAAAATCACCTTGAAATCAAAATTTGCAGACCGATATTCCGGTGGTGGTTCAACAGCCTTGATAGATGGATTGGAGGGAGGTCAGGACTACAGAAGCGGTTTTTGGCAAGGTTTTCAAGGGCAAGATCTGGAATTTGTTGTGGATTTAGGTGCTGAAAAAAATGTAAAATATTTGGCTCTGAATTGTATTCAGGATGCCGGTTCCTGGATTTGGTTTCCCCGTGATGTAACTTTTGAAATCTCCAGCGATAATAAAATTTTTAAAGCTGCCGGCAAAGCAAAAAATCAAACCGAAGACAATACCAAAGAGGCAATTACTCAAAGATTAGCTGTAAAAATTAACTCAAAAACCAGATACATCAAAGTCAAGGCAACCAATATTGGAAAATGTCCAAGCTGGCATCCGGGAGCTGGAGGAGATGCCTGGATTTTTGCAGATGAATTGATAGTCGAGTAAATATCTTTAGATATTTTTTTGACGTTTTAGATGTAAAAGCTAAAGTTTAAAATTTGATATACAACATTTTTCGAATTAAATGCATCTCTTACGGTACAAATATCTTTTAAATGTCATAAACATGAGAACATACTATTTTTTCATCCCTCTGTTATTATTCAGCTTAATAACTCCTTCAAAAATTATGGCTCAGGACTACAAAAAGGAATGGTCTGAAATCGAGACCCTTGAAAATAATGGTCTTCCAGAATCTGCACTTAAACAAACAGAAGCTTTGTTGACTCAAATAAGACAAGATGTCAACAATAAAAAACAGGTTGTTCTCCTCATCAAGGGTATGATTTATCTGAATAAATTCCAATCAAGACTGGAGGAGAATGGTCTGGAGAAAGCCATCTATCGATTCCAGACAGAAATGGAAAAAGAAAAAGGAATCATCAAATCAATCATGCAGTCCATGTTGGCTGAGATGTACCATGAATATTTGAATAATTACCTGTACAAATTTAAAGATAGAACGACAGTCGTTGACTACAATCCTGCAGATATTTCCAGCTGGGATATCAGAGGCATTACCAATAAAATATTTGAACTATACACGGCTTCTGTTCAGCATGAAGAGATCAAAAAAATTAAACTGACAGATTTTGAAGACATCCTTACAAACAGAAATTTTAATGCAGATTTAAGACCAACGCTCTATGATTTTTTGATTAACAGAGCTATTTATTTTTTTACGAATGACATCGCTTACCTCACTCAACCAGCCTATAAATTTTATATAGATGAGCCAAATGCCTTGGCAGATGCTACTACTTTTATCAATCATAAATTCATTACGAGGGATAGTATTTCCAATAAATTCAGATGTCTACAAATGTATCAGGATTGGATTCGCTTTCATATAAATGACGAGGATCCTACAGCTTTGTTGGAAGCTGATTTGAGAAGATTAGAATGGATCTATTCTCAGGCAATTCTGAGTGATAAAGATTCTATCTATTTAAACAGCCTGAATCAAATTGTAAAAAAATATGAGAAATCTCTATCAGCTGCAGAAGCATTGTTTATGATTGGAAACTGGCACTGGGAACAAGGTAAGAAATATCAACCCTCTCCAGAGCAATTGTATAGATGGGAAATAAAAAAAGCCAAAGAAATTTTTGAAAAGGTTATTGCCAATTATTTGGGTAAATCATTCGGATATAAGAATGCCAAATCGGCTTTGGCTAATATTTTATCCAAGGAAATGGATTTGAAAATCAATGAAGTCAACCCTTCCAATCAGCCTATTCTTGGCAGTTTAAGTTACCAGAATATAAAAAATATTCATCTTAAATTGATAAAAATTACTGAGGCAGAGGCCAATAAATTGGCAAACATGCTCTATGAAAAAGATAGGGCTGTTAGTTTTATCAATAACCTTAAAACCATAAAAAGCTGGTCAGAACAACTTCCCGACGAGGCTGACTTCCAAAATCACAGAGTTGAATTGAAAATTCCCGCATTAAATTATGGATTGTACCTATTGGTAATTTCTGAAAAAAGCAACTTTGAATACAATGAAAACGGTATAAACTATACTATTTTCAATGTTTCTGACCTGGCATATTTTTCTAGAAATAATGATGGGATTACTGAATTTTTTGTCACTGACAGAAGCACCGGCAAACCTAAACCAGCTGTTAAAGCCGAATTTTTTGTTTTTAAATACAATAGTATTACCAGAGAATACGATGAAAAGAAAATAGGACAGGCAGTCTCCGATCACAATGGTTTTGTAAAAAGTCCCTATAACGAGTTAGAGAATAAATCATTCTATCTAAAACTGCGCTTTGGAGATGATGTCCTATATAAAAAAAGCAGTTACTACAATTACAAAAGCAATCAGGTAGATTATCCAAAAGAAACAACACATCTTTTTTTGGACAGAGCGATCTACCGCCCAGGTCAAACTGTTTATTTCAAAGGCATTATCATTCGAACAGAAAATGATAAGCCCAGAATTCTTCCAGGCTTCGAAACAGAAATTAACTTTGTAGATGCCAATGGTCAAGTTGTCAGCAAGCAAAAGGCCATCAGCAATGAATATGGCTCCTTTCATGGTAGCTTCATTGCTCCCGCTAGTGGATTGACAGGACAAATGTATTTGGCAGATTACAGAACAAACAGTTATAAATACTTCCAGGTAGAGGAGTATAAAAGGCCGAAATTTGAAGTCAGCTTTCCTCCAATTGAATCCTCTTTCAGACTAAATGATACGGTAAAAATCAAAGGGATTGCAAAAGCCTATGCCGGTAGTTCTATCGATGGAGCAAAAATACAATACAGGGTTGTTCGAAAAGTGATTTTCCCCTACTGGAGATGGTGGTACTGGGGCTGGAATCCTTTCGAGAGAGACGCACAAGAAATTGCCTTTGGAGAATTAAAGAGCAGTGAAAATGGGGAATTTGATATTATTTTCAAGGCAATACCTGACCGATCTATTCCTGAAACT
>JBILRD010000005.1:0-18070 GCA_044372845.1 Saprospira sp.
CGAATTAGGGGAAAATTGGAAATATGATGACCTGAGAGCACCTTTCTCCTTCCCCATCCAGAAAACAAATAGTGAGTTAGAGCAAGAGAAAAAAATTCTTAGCAGAGATTTTTTACCCTATTACAGACTGAACAAAAATATCCTTAACAGTCAAAAGGAATCACTTGCTTCCAATTTATCAAAATACCTACAAAGTAACAAAAATTCAATCTCGACATATCCTGATTCTCTGACGCTGGTACAACTAGGCAATAATATTTTAGAAAGATTATATAAAAAACATATCATAAGAGTTGAACCTCAACACGAAAACAGAAATAATATTGCAAGTTTTAAACTGATAGAAAATCAAATTGACCTTGGTGAGTTTAATTCAAATGATTTTTACGATGTCAAAAGAGCTGCACAATTTGTTGTTGATACTCTTGAAAAACTAAAAATGTCTATCCCTAAAAGTAATATTCTATTGGGGATTATGGATGAATTGGTTCAGGTTCCTGATATTTATTTTGATGCTGACTTAAGTAAAAAGAATAAAGAACTGGCATTAAAAAACCTTTCTCCTGTTAGAGATAAGGTAAAAGCAGGGGAATTGATCATCAGAAAGGGGGAACTAATAGATTCATCGACCTATTCCAAGATTTTATCCTATCGCATAAAATATGAACAGGAGATCAATAAACACAAAAACAGCTTTTTAATTTACACAGGTTATTTATCCATTACTTTGGCCCTGTTACTAATTTTAGGCATCTACTTATATATCTATGCCAGAAATATTTATGATAATTTACAACATACTATTCTTATTTATGCTTTAATTGGAATATTTGCTTACATCTCCTTTTCTGTTGAAAAACTTTCAGCATTTAGTTTATACTTTGTTCCATTTTGTATTGTTCCAATCATTGTCAAAAACTTTTTCTCTGCTCAAATCGCCATTTTTACACATTTGGTTATGATACTCATCATTAGCCTTATTCTAACTCTGAATTATGACTTTATGATTGTTCAGCTCCTCGCTGGAATGGTTGCAGTTATGTCCAGAAGAAAAATAAGGTACATGACAGATTTTTTTGTTTCTGTTTTTTATATTGGATTGGCCTATTTTGTTAGTTTTTTATGTACAGAATTATTAAGGAAAGGAATTTTATTTCCTGTAACTCTTGATAATGACAGAGTCGTTGAACAGGGAATAGAGTGGGCCGTGATGGGTTGGCTCGTACTAAACATACTTCTAACTTTACTATCCTACCCTTTTATTCCTTTATTGGAAAAAGCATTTGGACTTATTTCTGAAATAACCCTAATCGAATTATCAGATCTAAACAAAGCGCTCCTAAGGGAATTATCTTTTAAAGCCCCTGGAACCATGCAGCATTCACTGCAGGTATCTAATCTTTCTGAAGCTGCAGCCAACGCTATTGGCGCAAATGCCTTGCTAGTCAAAGTAGCTGCCCTCTATCATGATATCGGCAAAATGCAAAATCCTCATTTTTTTATAGAAAATCAGCAACAAAATAATCCCCATTTGCAGCTGAGCTATCAAGAAAGTGCCAAAATGATCATTTCTCATGTTCACGACGGAGTCAAACTGGCAAAAAAATATAATCTGCCCAACATACTAATAGATTTTATCAGAACGCATCATGGAACTACCCGTGTGGAGTATTTTTATAGAATGCAAAAAAATGAAAAAATAGAAACGGAGATCAACGAATCGGAATTCACATACCCCGGACCAAAACCAAGAAATCGCGAAGAGGTTATTTTAATGATTTCAGATTCTGTAGAAGCAGCCTCTAAAAGTCTTAAAAACCCAAGTGGTAAAGATATTGACAATCTAGTTGACAATATCATCAACTTTAAAATCTCTCATGGTCAACTTCAGGAAAGTAATATCAGTTTTTCTGAACTGGATATCGTAAAATCTGTTTTGAAAAAAATGTTGAGGAGCATGTACCATGTAAGAATTGAATACCCTGAGGAAAAATTGCCCTTTCCTGAAATTGATAGGATATAATAGCGAAGGAATTGATTTTTTTCAAAACCAAATTACTTATTATCTGTTAACCTCGCAGATAAACTATTATTCCCTTGTCTGCTTAAACCATGAGATACCTTTTTATCTTTTTACTGATTCCAGTTCATCTTTTTTCACAAAAAGTAACCCTTAGCGGTTATATAAAAGACTTTGATAACGGCGAAGATCTAATCTATGCCACCGTATTTGCCAATGAAGTAAAACTCGGAGTTGCTACTAATGAATATGGATTTTATTCTATTACTCTTGATAAAGGGGAATATAATCTGGAAATAAACTACACTGGATTCCAAACTCAATTTATTAAACTTTTTCTGCAAAAAGATACCACGCTTAATATTAACCTGAAATCTTCAGATCTAAGAATAGATTCCTCTGTAGTCGTTACGGCTGACAGACTGGACGAAAATGTACAGAACACCAAAATGGGTACCATTGAATTGCAAATGGACCAAATCAAGAAATTACCGGTTCTGATGGGTGAAGTTGATATTTTAAAAACTTTACAACTCCTACCAGGCGTACTTTCCGCTGGAGAGGGAAATTCCGGGTTCTTCGTAAGAGGCGGTGGAATTGATCAAAACCTCTTATTACTCGACGAAGCTGTTGTTTATAATGCCGGACACCTGCTTGGTTTTTTCTCCGTTTTCAATTCGGATGCTATCAAAAATACAACCCTTATAAAAGGAGGAATGCCAGCAAATTATGGGAGTCGACTTTCTTCTGTAATTGATGTTCAGATGAAGGATGGAAGCAATAAAAATTTTCAAATTGAAGGGGGGTTAGGCGCCATATCATCAAGACTATCCATACAAGGGCCAATTTTTAAAGATAAAGCTTCTTTTATAGTATCAGGAAGAAGAACCTATGCTTTTGACCTGGCACAACCTTTTTTGAAAGGAACTAATTTCGAAGGTACCAATTACTATTTTTATGACCTCAATCTAAAAGCCAATTACAGAATATCTCAAAAAGATCGTATTTTTTTAAGTGGATATTTTGGCAGAGATGTATTGAACTTAAACAACCCCAGAAGAGATCTTAATCTTAAATTAAATTGGGGCAATGCTACTGGAACTCTAAGATGGAATCATCTTTTCAATGATAAAATGTTTATGAATGCTATGTTCATATTCAATGACTATGACTTTAGAAGTGCAGCCAAACAAGATCAGTTTTCTCTAAATTTAGAATCAGGCATCAGGGACTGGGGAACAAAAATTTCATTTAGTTACTACCCTAATCCAAAACATAATATCAAATTTGGGACAGATTATACCCATCACAGATTTACTCCAAATGTTGCAAGAGCTATTTCCGGAGATCAGTCATTTAATGTAGAACCTCAAAAAAAATACGCTCATGAATTAGGTCTTTATATTTTGGATGATTACAAAGTCAATTCCATCTTTAGTATCAACTATGGATTCAGAGCCTCCTTCTTCCAACAACTTGGACCTTATGTATCCGGATCAGACTCAAGTTCCTACAGTGCATTCGAATCAGTAAAAACTTTTTGGGGATTAGAACCAAGGATTAGCACAAAAATCAGCCTTGACGAAAAATCATCTATCAAGGCAGGATTTACAATCGGAAGACAATATATCCATTTAGTTTCGAATTCTGCTACTACCCTTCCAACCGATTTATGGGTCCCCTCCGGCGAACTAGTTAAGCCTCAATGGGGTACTCAATTCGCCATTGGATATTTTAGAAATTTCCTCAATGATCATTTTGAAACCTCTGTTGAGCTATATTACAAAGATCTTTATAACCAATTGGACTATTCTGAATCTTTTACTCAAAGGATCAATACAGAAGTTGAAAATGAATTTGTCAGCGGAAAAGGTCAAGCATATGGTGCTGAATTTTTTATAAGAAAAAACAAAGGTGCTTTAACAGGCTGGATCTCCTACACACTCTCCCGATCCATCAGAAATTTTGATGATATCAAAGGGAATGTTTATCCGACAAGATTTGACAGGTTACATAATATTTCGGTTGTTGCCAGCTACGATTATAAAAGATGGAATTTCAGTACAACTTTCGTCTATGGAACTGGCGCTCCATTTACGCCAATTAAGAGTATTTACATCTTAGGATTTACACCCGTAACAGAATTCGGACTTAGGAATTCAGCAAGGTTGCCAGATTATCACAGACTTGACCTATCAGTATCCTACAGATTAAATAAAAAAATTAGACCATTTGAATCAACATTGATTTTTTCAGCCTACAATGTTTACAACAGACAAAATGTATTTTTTACCTATACTGCCACAGAAACAGATGCCAGATCTGGAGAAATTGCATTAAAATCATACAGAGTATCTTTATTTCCAATTATCCCTTCGATTACCTGGAATTTTAAATGGGCTCAAACTAAGAAAAAATAAAATGAAGCAAATATATTTTTTGATATTGACTTTAACCGTTGCATTTTCCATCTACTCATGCGAAAAGGAGTACATCCCTGAAGATGTTTTTGACAATCCTGAATTGGTAGTTGAGGGCTACATTGAGTATGGAGACAGTGCCTTGCCTCCCTATGTTATTTTGACCAAGAGTTTTCCATACACTTCTACCCTTTCAGCGGATAAACTCAATGAGCTTTTTGTTCACAATGCTACTGTAAAAGTATCTGACGGAAATACTGAAATTCAATTAACTGAAATTTGTTTAAATACCATAGCAGCTATCGATACAGCTCTGGCACAGATGGTTGCCCAATCTATCGGTCTGGGCGATGTTGACATTACTCAACTAAATTATTGTGTTTATGTTGATTTAGCTGCCTTTCTAGGTAGTTCACCTTTAATTCCTACAGTAGGAAAAACATATGACTTACTAATTATTGCAGAGGGTGACACTATAAGATCTCAAACCACTATCCCTCCATTGGTTGAATTGGATTCTGTTTTTTATGTAAATCACCCGGATTTTCCACAAAACGATTCATTGGTTGAACTTCGTGGAACTTTATCAGATTTTGCCGGAAGACAAGACTATTATAGAGTTTTTACGAAGAGAAATAATGAACCAAGATATGCCTTGATTGGCGGTTCCGTCATCGATGACTCTGTCTTTGAAGGAAGGCAGTCTTTTGAATTTCCAATTCAAAGAGGACAATCCATCACTCAAGAATTCGACCCAAATACTTTTGGATACTTTTGGAGAGGTGATACAGCAGTCGTTAGATTTTCAAATATCGACTACCGACATTTTAGATTCTGGGAAACCCTGGAATTCAACCTAGGTACTCAGGGACCTTTTAGTACTTATGTCAGAGTAGAATCTAACATTCAAGGAGGATTAGGCGTTTGGGGAGGAATATCGTTTAAGGATTACAAAATTATTATCCTTTAGTTTTTAAGAACAACAAAACCATTCAATAACTCCTCACATTCATTTTTTAGCTCTTTCATTAATTTCTTAGAAGAATAAGTTAAAAATTGAATAGTTCCATTTTCATCGGAATAATAATAACCATAATAGGTAAAATCAATTCCTTCCAAGGTTCCTTGCATTTCCAAATGCAGGACTCTCAAATTATTGACAGTTCTATATTCTTCATTAACAATTTTTAAATTAGGTGCAACTGAACGTCCATTGATTAAAGCTATGTTTTTTAAATTCTCAATGGGAATTTCTATAGATTCAGTGATTAAAAGAGCATATAAATCGCGATTTTTCATGTTAAACTCAAATTCAGCCTCATCGTTATGGGTCGCTTTCTTAAAATTCCATTTTGTTGGATCTAAATAAATTCCGATATCAATTTTGCTACTTTTGACTATGAAGGTCGATTTCGAATTTTTTGAGTATTTAGTTGTATTGATTTTTATTTCTTTTTCTTCATTCTCAATTTCTGAATTTACGTATTCCCAGCTTTTATCAGGAAATAATAAAACTTCGTCTCCATTCTCGGTAACAGCTTTAACCTGAGACTTGACAAAATTTGAAGAAAAAATAATTAGTAAGAATAATATGTATTTCATGATAGGTGAAATTATTATCTGATGCCCCCATAAGCCGGGCAAGTCAGTGTTGTAAATTTATAAATCAAACCAAAATTCAATAAAAGGAAGCTATCTCTGTTTTTGGAATCCCCTCTTTGTCGACCAACTTCTCCGATTCTTTCTCCAAGTTCTACAGATCTGTCTGATAAAATACCTGCAACCTCTCCATAATAACCGGCTACTGTTCTGTGATCTGCATAGGTTTTGCTTACATCATCCAAATAATCTGTTGAAGTAGCTCTTCCTACCAATTCTACATTTATACTCCATGACCTGCTTATATCCAATTTAATTCCACCACCTAAAAGTGCAGAAGCAGCTACTAAACTGTAATGTTCGTCAGGGCCCTGGCCTTCAGTTCCTAATTCTTGTAAATTGTAAAGTTTACCTTCATATCGTGTCTGAGGATTAAACCTCATAAAACCGACGCCAGCTAAGAGATATGGTGAAAAGGGTTTATCCTCCCTGGTTCCACCATGAAAATTCTGAAAATTAAACTCTACCATAGCAGAACCTTCAATAATATTTGAACTAAAGCTTAAATTTCTGGCTTTTTCAAATGCACTACTGGATTTTGAATCGCTGGCACCAATATTGGCATAAGTGGCCGAAAATCTTAGACAAACTCTCCCATCAAAATTTTTCCTAACAGTACCGCCAACAGTTGGTCCTAATCTCTTGAAACTGAAAAGTGGATTTAAATCTCCATAATAAGACGATAAGCCCACTATTCCTCCAATTTCCAAACCCTGTTGAGCATTGGATATGACTGACGTCAACAATATTACAACTAGACTTAAATACTTTATAAAATTCATATTCAAAATAAACTTGATTAAAATTTAAGAAGGATATTTAGATGGTATAATATTTAATTTCTACTATCAATTCCCCAATGCAATTTTTCGCGTATCATATAAAGAAAATTTCGGTCATAAGGTTTTAAAATATTAGCCTTAAATGTGCATTTTCTTATTGCCAATTGACAAGTAGATTTTATAGCATTGTATCTAGAATCTAAGGTACATAAAAAATTATCAGTTCTTCCTTCGATTTCAAATGAAATTACGACATCATCAGATAAAACGATTGGTCTGACATTTAAATTGTGTGGTGCAACTGGAGTAATAACAAAATTACTTGACCGGGGGAAGATAATAGGCCCTCCGCAACTTAAGGAATAACCTGTTGAACCAGTAGGCGTGGCGACAATGATTCCATCAGCCCAGTATGAATTTAAAAACTCTCCATTGACGTAAGTATGAACGGTTACCATGGAGGAAGTATCTCTCTTGAGGATGGTAAAGTCATTTAAGGCAAAATTTAGATCTCCAAAAACAGCCTCAGATGAATCCAAGCTTAACAGGGTTCTTGGGTCCAAGCTAAAATTATTTTGCTCGATAGCCGTGATTGTCTCAGCTATTCTATTTTTTTCAAACATCGCTAAAAAGCCAAGTCTACCTAAATTAAACCCCAAAATTGGAGTTTCACAGTCTCTGATTACTGTAATAGCTTCAAGGATAGTACCATCTCCACCTAAAGTGATACAAAAATCAATTTCTTTAGTCTTATAATCTTCATAGCTACTAAAAATTTTGTAATCCTTATGGATACGAATCTTTGACTTTAAAGCATGGAGATATTCATCAAAAATATACAGGTTAAAATGATTCCTCTTCCCCAATTCCTCAAAAAGCTCTTTGACAAATGCTTCATATTCAGGCTTTAAATGGCGACCAAATATTGCTATATTGAATTGTCTCATTGTAAAAAATTAAATGAACGACAAATTTAATTAAAAATTAGCTCCAAATTTAAAATAAATATCGCGTCCCATCATTTTATTCACAGCATACTCTAGTTTGAAAACGATATTGTAATAATACATAGCAAAATCTAAACCAACACCGTATCCTTGTAGATTTGAATTGACCAGCGGATTCTGATCAGAAAAATAAGGATCACGAACAAAGCCATAATCTGTAAATAAACGAGTATGAACGTGAATTGGGATACTCTTAAAATAACTTGATTTTGAACGTTTTAACAGTGGGACATTGTATTGAAATAACTTAAAATTCAAATCAGATTTAAATAAGAAATAATTTTTTCCATTAACAACAAAATATTCGTAACCACGAACTATTTGATCTTCAAATCCAATTGAGTTTTGTAAGTTGTAAGGATCTTTTCTGTTCAAGGCGGATATTCTGGCAGAGGCAGAAAGCCCCAGTGAAATCCTTTTGGCTAATTTAGTGTAATAAGAAACATCTCCGGAAAACAATAGTTGATTTACATCTTTCCCAAAGCCAAGACCTCTTTTGGTAATGTCAAAAAACAGACTATACCCTTTTTGAGGATAAGTTATGACATCATAACTATTCCAATCATACCCAGCAGATATTTCAAAATACTCTTGTTTTATATTACCATTGAGAAAATAATCAACATTTTTGAACAGAATTGAATCACTGATTTTTTGATAATTGTAATTAAATCCAAAATATATGTTATCTCTAACCGATAACCTGTGATTGATCCAAAGTCCGGTATTTAAACTTTTAAGTTGCCTTTGGCTAGAGCCTATATCTCTAAAAAACAGTAGTTTATTGTTTTTTGTATCGAAAGATGTTTCCTTGTTATCATTATAGATAAAATTAAAACCAAAACCCCATTTTTGTTTTTTATCAATGGCAGGAACAGAATATTCCAATTCAAATTTTCTAGAATAACCAAACTGAACTAAAAACTTTAACCAGTCATTGTAACCAAAAGTATTTCGCCAATAAACCGCTAAACCAAGATTTGTTCTGCTTAGGTCTCTATTAAACTCATTCCACCAAACGTTAAAATTTCGATCTGCCAATTCAAAAATTGGAACGGGGTATATATACCATGCTTCGTGGACATGAAGTAATAAATGAATCTTGTCCTCTTCCCAGTTTACAATTTTTAAAACTACATCAGTAAATAATTTGGAGTTCATCACTAATAACTTGTTTTCTTCAAGTTTATTCATGAGTTTCTCTAAAGGAATAGAATCACCCTCAGCAATGTTCATATATCTGAAAATTGCTGATTCCCTTGTTTTTTTTGCTCCTTCTATTTCAATGGATTGGATTATAACTTTTGTAACTTGACAAAAACCAAGATTGCCCCATAACATTATCAGCAGGAGCAAAGAAAATTTTATAAAATTGATAGGTTTTGGTTTCGGTAAAAACAAGTTATATAGGCTAGATTATTAGGTTCAAGTATTTAATTTATGAAAATTTGAAAAACCATGTGCGACAATGGATCTATCTGAATTATATACAGTACATCTTAGATTTGCTGATTTTTTTCCCAATCTGACTATTTCAGGTCTGGCAAATAAAGATTGATTTACTTTTGAACTCTTCACAAAATCTACCAGTAAATTCATTGCAAAAAAAGCATCCCCATCCGCACTTTTTATAAAAAGTTGCATACCCATAGCCTCATCCAATATCGATGCTAAAGCGCCTCCATGTATGGTGCCTAGTGGATTTAACATGTCTTCTCTAATTCTGAACTCTAATTCAATATCCCCGGAATCTTCTATGGAAACTAATTTAGGATTTAACCATGCACCAAATCCATGTAAATGATCAGAACTATCTTTACCAATATTTAATTTTAAAAACTCAATCAACTCTGTTTTCATTTGACTATGCAATATCTTCTTCTTTAAAATCAGCTTAGCACATATAATTATTCTGTAAATTATAGATAAATAATGAAAAACAAAAGAAGAATTATATTATTAAAAAATAAACTCATTAAAAAGTCTATACAAAGAAAACAGGCAAAGTTCATGGAGAACCTTGCCTGTTTAGGATAGTAAATTATTATAAATAATTATTTTACATCATAGCTGATTTTTTCTTCCATGAACTCATGTAAAGCAATAGTGGATGGATTTGGAAGGCGTTCGTAAAATTTTGAGATTTCAATCTGTTCCTTGTTCTCATGAACTTCTTCCAAAGTATCTGTTGCAGATGCAAATTCATCGAGTTTTGAATGCAATTCACGTTTTAGATCTACAGAAATACTTCTGGCGCGAGAACCTACAATGTTCAATGCCTCATAAATATTACCATTAGCTAGTCTTGATAATCTAGCAACATCTCTGGCTTCAATGTATGGATTAATTCCCTGTGCTTTTTGTTTGATCTCACTCATTTTTTAAAAATTTTATTCTCTGATTACTAATTTCTTTAATACTTTCAGCTTCCTTAATAAAGAGGCTATTAGGATGTTTTCTTTTAAACGTTTCAAATTCTGTTATAGTTGTACTATACCTTTGCATTTGTTTGTCAAGAATACTTTGTCTGGCATACCAATAACTGGATTTCAAGATCATGAATCTTATGAACTCAGCATTTTTAGTGTCAGGAAAATCAACCAGCATGTTTCTAAAACAATGATTGGCTGCTACATAATCCCTCCTTCTAAAGTATCCTTTGGCATTATCAAGTTCCTTTTCCTCTAGTTTCTTACGCAATTTGTCAATCTTTTCATTGCCAATACTCACACGCTGACTAGAGGGAAATGTATTGACAAATAATTGATAGCCTTCAATTGCCTTATCCGTATCTTCTTGTGCCAGTCTAAAGTTTGGAGATAATCTTTCAAATGATTCCGCACTTAAGAATAATGCTTCTTCAGCATATGCACTATTAGGAAAAGTATTGTAAAACTGTTTAAAGTAATATGACGACGAGACAAAAGTCTTTAACTTGTAATGTGTCATAGCATAATGGAAATAAACTTTCTCCGCCTTTTCACTTAATTTTATTATGCCCATCAGATCTTCGAAAAGATACTGAGCTTTTTGATAATCCCCCTTATTAAAATATTCAAATGCTTTGTCGTATCGAAAATCAACACCAGGGTTCATTCTGATTTTTTCGAAATTTTCACGATTGCAACTGAACAGAATAACAGATAAAAATATAATAAAATTTAGGCTCCGACTTAACATAACTGCAAAGGTAATATTTTTGTAATTAAAAAAAACTTAAACGGAAATATTTTGGAGCTTATCTTTTATCCTTGAAAAAATCTTGTATCATTTTTTTTGATTCCTGTTCGAGAATTCCAGACAGAACCTCTGTTTTTGGATGGAGACAAGTTGATGCCAACTTATTGTAACCTTTTTTTTTATCATAGGCTGCATAAACAATTCTGCCTATTTGAGCCCAAGCCAAAGCACCGGCACACATGATACAAGGTTCAAGACTTACATATATAGTGCATTCATTTAAATATTTTGCCCCCAAAGCCTGAGAGGCTGCAGTCAATGCAAGAATCTCAGCATGTGCTGTAACATCGTTTAGAAGTTCAGTCATATTATGAGTTCTGGCTAAAATTTGATTTTGGCAAACAATGACAGCTCCAACAGGTATTTCTCCATTTTGTGAGGCTATTTCAGCTTCCTTTAGAGCCATTTTCATAAAATACTCATCAGAGAAAACAGAAATCATATTTTTTTGTTAGGGTAATGAAAATCATGGTGATAATATATTTACCAATTCACCAAATATTATAAAGAATTGTAAGATATTTGCATCCTAATTTACTAAGGCAATTTAAATCTTAATTACCAAAAGTATAACTTATTTAAGTTTTATGAAAATTATTTATTCCCTGACATTCCTTTTTGTTTTTCAATACACATTACTAACGGCTCAAAACAATGAACTGGATTTAAAAGATTGTATTGAATTTGCTATTGAAAACAACTTGCAGGTTCAGCAATCTATATTGAATATAAGACAATCAGAGCTTAGTAAAAAACAAGCAAAATGGGCTCAAACACCCTCAGCAAATGCTTCATTGAGGCATGGGGCAAACTTTGGACGATCCATTGACTTTACCTCCTATCAATATGTCAATCAAGCAACCCACTCATCACAATTTTCAATAAATGTTGGACAGAATGTCTACATGGGTCTGCAAATGCAAAATAGACTAAAGCAATCTATTATTGACATTGAGTCTAGTCTGAAAGATATGGAACAAATTCGAAATACTGTTTCTCTAAATGTAGCACAATCTTATTTAACTGTATTACTTGCAGAAGAACAGGTTTCTGTCTTAAAAGAGCAATTAAAGGTCACTGAAGCACAATATCAAAGGACGCTTAAACTAATTGAAGCAGGCACTTTACCTGATAATAATAAATTTGATTTAGAAGCCCAAATTGCCAGAAATGAGCAATCTATTGTAAATGCTGAGAATGCCGTCACCATGTCATACATCAATCTTAAATTATTGATGAATATGGATCCATCACAAAATTTAAGAATCAAAAGAATCAGTTTTATCATTCCAGAGCTTGGTAAAGAGTATAACTTGGAGCAGGTATTTACTGAGTCCACTACATTTATGCCCAATCTATTGTCTGCAAGAATTAAGGAACAAAGTGCTGAAATTGGAGTAAAAATTGCAAAGGGAGCCTTAGAGCCAACAGTTTCTGCCTATGGTTCTGTATTTACAAATTTTTCTTCAGCTGCAAAGGAAAGAAGCTTTCAACAATCTACCCAAACATTATCTGTTGATCTCAATGGCACTCAGGTTCCATTAAGTTTTCCGACAACCATTCCTGTTGAAGGAGGTACTACTCCTTATTTTAAACAGATTTGGAATAATATTTATAGCAATGTAGGCGTCAGTGCCAGTGTACCTATATTCAATGGTTTACAAACCAGAATCGCCATTGAAAGAGCAGAACTAGCCGTTAAAATTGCCAAACTTAATACTGTAACTCTCACAAACCAACTTAAATCTGACATCCAAAGAGCAATCAATGATGTTCAGGCAGCAGAAAAAAGTTATATCGTTGCAGAAAAATCTCTAAAAGCCACTAGAGCTTCAGTTGACAACACAAGAAAAAGATACGAATTAGGAGTAGTAAATGGCTTTGAATTAGTGAGCGTTCAAAATACTTTGATAGCCTCTGAATCATCCCTCATACAGTCAAAATATGATTTGATATTCAAGTTAAAAGTTCTTGATTTTTATCGTGGTATAAGTTTAAACAGCAAATAATAAAATTTTATAATATTTATTTCTCAACATCATGTCAAAGAAAAAAAATAAACCTAAAACCTGGATCTTAATACTAATATTCGTCCTAGTAGCCGCTGGAGTATCGTCAATATTCCTATTTCAAGAAAAGGACACAAGTATCAAAGTTGCTGTTGATAAGGCCTCCAACCGAGATATTGTTGAAACTGTTTATGCCAGTGGAAAATTATTCCCTGCAACTGAGGTAGAAATCTCTTCAAATGTATCCGGAACAATTGTTGAACTATTAGTTGAAGTTGGTCAAAATGTCAAAGAGGGCCAACTCCTTGCCAAAATTGATCAAGAAGCATTAGAATCTATCCTTGAGAGAGCAGAGGCTACTACTAAATCTGCCAGAGCTCAATTAGACAACATAAAAGCACAAAAACAACAATTGGAAGTTCAGTTAAGTAATGCTAAAATAATAATGGACAGAAACAAAAAACTAGTTCAGGAAGGTGTTATTTCTACTGCAGAATTCGAAGCAACTGAGACTAATTATAAATCAATTCTAGCAAATATTCAGGCAATTGAAAAAAGTATTCTGTCAGCACAATACAATGTTGCCAGCACTGATGCAACAGTGCGAGAACAAAAGAAAAATTTATCTCAAACCTACATTTATGCTCCTATGTCTGGGGTTGTCACGAAGGTTAATAAGAAAAAAGGCGAACAGGTTGTTGGTACAATTCAGATGGCAGGAACACCAATTCTAAACATCGCCAACTTAAATTCAATTGAAGTGAGAGTAGATGTAAATGAAAGAGATATCCTAAATGTTTCGATGGGTGATACGGCAGATATAGAACTTGATGCCTATCCTGGCAGAAAATTCTGGGGAATTGTTACCAGAATTGCCAATACTGCCAATAACCTTAGCACTATGCAATTAACTTCTGATCAGGTCACAAATTTTGAAGTTAGAGTACTGGTATCTCAATCATCATACAGAGATTTACAAACTTCTGACGAACGTTCACCTTTTAGAGCAGGTTTATCGGCCTCTTGTGAAATTAGAACTAATACCTCAAAAGGAATTTTATCTGTTCCAATTGTCTCTGTAACAACAAGAGAAGATATAAATGAGGCCAACAAGAAAAAATACAATGAAAAACAAGGTAACAAGGAAGAAAATACAAAAACTGATACAAACTTAAAAGAATATGTATTTATTCAAGTTGCTGACAGTGTAGTGATGAAGGAAGTAAAAACAGGTATTCAAAATGATCAATTTATTGAAATCAAAGAGGGTATTTCTGAAGGATCTAAAATAGTTATTGGTCCTTATGAAGCTATTTCCAAAAAATTAAAGAATGGATCTAAAGTCAAAATACTCAAAGAAGAGGAACTTTACAATGATGCTTCAAAAAAAACTAAATAACAGATTGTAATCTGAATAAAAAATAAATTTCAATTATTTCAAATTATAATTATCTTTGCAGGCATTTTTTTATAAATATCTTTACAAGTAGTTTAAAATAAAATTATTATGGCATTGCTCGGCAAAATACGCTCTTATGGTGTTCTGATGATGGTTCTTATCATCGTTGCAGTTTTTGGATTTTTATTCATGGATGTAAGCTCTGTTGGCAGAGGCTTTGGTGGTCCAAGTAGAGTACTTGGTTCAATTGGAGGTTCTAACATTTCAAGAGATGAATTAGAATCTTATGTAAATATGTATGAGCAAATGGGTGCCAAAAACGACGAACAAACAAGAGATTTTGCTTGGAAAGAAGTCGTTAAGGATGTTATTTTCAAAATACAATCCAATAAATTAGGCATTAAAATATCTGACAAAGAGTTGGAGGATATGTTTAGCGGTGAGAACATCAGCCCAGTAGTTATGGAAATGATGGGTGGTCAGGCTGATCGTGCCGCATTGGAACAACAAAGAAGTTCTTACATTCAGGTAAAGGAAAAAGCAGCTTCTGAACTTAACCAAAATGAAAGAGACTATCTAGAAACTTGGAAAAACATAGAGAAAAGAGCCGTTTCAGAGCGTATAACTTCTAAATACCTTAATTTGATTGCAAAATCAAACTATGCGCCATCTTGGATGACAAATGCTGAATTTACCAGAAATAACAGAACCTATGATTTTAATTATGTTAGAATTCTGTACTCTGATTTACCAAACAACGAAGTCAAAGTTTCTGACGCTGATTTGACAGCTTACATCAAGGAAAATTCTAAAAAATACCAAAGAGAAGCTAATGTATCTCTGGAATATGTTTTATTCGACGTTTTACCAACAAGCAAAGACAGCTCTAAGTATCTTGAAAGAATGACTAAGGTAGCTAGTGATTTTGCAGTAGCTGAAAATGATACAACTTTTGTAACTAATAATAGAGGTAAACTTGATTTCAAATACCTTACAAAATCAGACATGACTGAACCTGAATCTATCAAAGATTCTTTGTTCTCAAGATCTAAAGGAGCAGTTGTTGGACCTTATATTGACAACGAAGGAAATTACAAAGTTGTAAAGATCGTCGACACAAAACTTCTACCCGACTCGGTAAAATGCCGTCATATTTTCAGAGCTGCAAATTCAAGAGATATGTCAGCTTTACAACAAAGCTATGGGCTACTTGATTCATTGAAAAAATTAGTAGTTGATAAAAAAATCAGTTTTGATAGCTTAGTTGCTCAAAACACAATGGATATGGAATCAGCAGCTAGAGGTGGAGATATTGGATGGCGTAAGAAAGGTGATGTCTTCGGAGAAAACTTTGTTGACTTTATCTACCATGTTGGTAAAAAAGATAGTTTTGAAATCATTCAAACAACTCAAGGTCTTCATTTGATTCAAATTACAGACAGCAGAATCGGTAAAGATAAAGGGTTGAAATTAGCTTCGGTTTTAGAGCCAATTATTCCAAGTACAGAAACAGAAGATATTGTTGAAGCCAAAGCTAATGAGTTTATGGCTAACAATAGAAAGCTTGCTGATCTTCAAAAATCCGCCAAGAAAAGTACCTTAAAAACAATGACTGCTACTGGTCTTCAAATCAATGATTTTAGAATTAATGAACAAATCAGCGGTACTGTGGCAACAGAAATTATTCGCTGGGCTCACAAAGAAGCTAAAAAAACTGAAGTTGCTGGTCAGGTTTATCCGGTGAGTGATCCATCAGGTAACTTTGTAAGTCAAATCATTATTCCTGCTTTAGTATCCAAATCAGCTAAAGGTCTAGCTACAATTGAGGATATAGGCATTAAACAAGAAGTAGAAACTATCGTTAGAAATAAGAAAAAAGCAGAGCTTATATCTGCAAAATTAAAAGGTGTTAATTCTTTGGATGCTGTAGTTCAAAAATATAGCAGCGCTAAAGTTGAAACGGCCAATGCAGTTGCCTACTCCTCTCCTTTTGTACCTGGTATTGGTATAGAACCAAAGGTAATTGGAGCGGCAGAAGCCTTACAGGTAAATAAAGTATCTGAGCCAATTGCAGGTAATCAAGCTGTATATGTCATACAATTGGTTAACAAAATTGAAGGCCCCGCAATGGATAACATCTCAATTGCTAGAAAAAGTATCAGTGACAGAATGTTACCTCCACAAACGACTCAATTAAGAGACGTTATTTCAGAAGCGCTGAAAGATGTTTTAAAATTAAAAGATAACAGAGCCGATTCATACTAATCAACTTAATAAAAAACTCGCTTAATGCGAGTTTTTTTTATTAAATTACCAAGCATTTATTTTACTGAACCAGAAATATAAACGCTGCTAATGCTCGATACTTCGATAGAATACTTAAAAGGAGTCGGTCCTGCCAGAGCTGAATTACTTCAAAAAGAATTGGGTATTTTTACCTATGCCCATTTACTTCATTATTATCCATTCAGATATATTGACAGATCAAAATTTCATAAAATCAATGAGGTTGTTGATGACAGCGAATATGTTCAGATTAAAGGTGTTTTATACAAATTTGAATTAAGTGGCTCAGGTCCAAAAAAAAGACTTATAGGGTATTTTAAAGATGAAACTGGAGTACTCGAACTTGTTTGGTTCAAAGGAATAAACTGGGTACAACAAATTCAAACAGGGGCTGAATATATTATTTATGGAAAACCAAGTCTTTACAACACAAAAATCAATTTAGTACATCCTGAGATTGATCCTGTTTCAAATACCACTACTATCTTAAAAAATGTATTGGAGCCTGTCTACTCCATGACAGAAAAATTAAACAACAAGAAATTCAGATCCAAAGATATAGCAAAACTTGTCAAAGCCTTATTACAAAAATTAGCAGAGCACCCAAAGGTTCTGGAGGACAATCTGCCAAAAAAAATCATTGAAGAATATAAATTCTATGATTACAGAACAAATTTGGAATTGATACATTTTCCTCAAAATTTCGAACTGGTAAAACAGGCAAGAAATAGAATTAAGTTCGAAGAATTGTTTTTTCTGCAGTTGAGATTATTACAAACAAAATCATATAGAAAACAAGTAAACAGAGGCTATATATTTTCCATTATTGGCGAAAATTTTAATAATTTTTACAACAACAACTTAAAATTTGGTCTAACAAACGCTCAGAAAAGAGTCATTAAAGAAATTCGAAAAGACCTCGCCATTGGTCAACAAATGAACAGACTATTACAAGGTGATGTCGGAAGTGGAAAAACAGTTGTTGCATTTATGACCATGTTGATTGCTATAGACAATGGCTATCAGGCTTCATTGATGGCACCAACAGAAATTTTGGCACAACAGCACTACAAATCACTTCTGGAAATGTCTTCAGGACTCGATATTAAAATTGATATTCTTACAGGAACTATCAAAGGTACTAAACGTCGGGATCTTTTGAGTAAACTTGAAAAAGGTGAAATTAACATCCTAATCGGCACTCATGCATTGATTGAAGATTCAGTAGTATTATTTCGTAAGTGATTT
>JBILRD010000187.1:0-4924 GCA_044372845.1 Saprospira sp.
TTGTCAATGCCATTACCAGTATGACCATCAATGACGCCATGAATATTTTGATGGGCGATAAAAATGCTTGTACCAGTTATCTTAAAAGAACAACTTCTACTGCCTTATACCAACAATTTAATCCAGTTATCAAAAACTCTCTGAATAAAGTTGGAGCCTTGACAGCATGGAATGAAGTAGTAACAAGATATAATAAAATACCATTGGTTGAAAAGGTTAATCCAAACTTGGACGACCACATCACCAATAAAGCGATGGAAGGTTTGTTTATGATGGTTGAAAACGAAGAAAGAGAAATTCGTAAAAATCCAATGCAAAGAACTACTGAATTGATGAAAAGAGTATTTGCAAAACAAGACTAAGAATAAATCTATTAAAATAAAATGAGGCTATGTCTTGATATGACATAGCCTCATTTTATTTATGACATAAATAAATTAGGACAAAGTTATGCCGTATTTTTCAGACAATTCTTTTCTGTGTAATTCTGCATAATTACCAATTCTTAATATCATGGATATAGCCTCATTACTGTCCATACCGCTAGCTTCTCTGACTACCTTTAAATAAATAAAGTCATTAAAAATACTAAATGCCACTCCAAAAAGAGAATCGTTGATTGTTAATAACTCCTCCAGCACTTTGTTTTTCATTTCCGGTTCAGAAGGTACTGCAAAAATAGGTGCCATAGTTTGAAAGTAAGGTCTATCCTCTTTTTCAATATACCATAGATCTACCCAAACAGTTGTATCGCCTTTTTTTAAATTCCACTGTCCGGGATTTTCACCACGACAATCGACAGGGTTCACACCCAATTCAGTAATACTTTTTTCTATTATATCATAGAAAGCTGTCAAATCCATAATTAAGTTTTAAATAATTGAGTAAAAAAATCAAATATAAAATAAATCAAATTTTAATCTTTTGAAAATAAAAATCAAAACAAGAGCAATAACCATCCCCAAAAAAGCGCCAGCTATAATATCTGTTGGGTAGTGAACACCTACATAAATTTGAGCCATACCTATCAAAGAAGCCCAAAATAGCAAAACCGATAATAAAAGACGCTTCCTATTTTTATTCAAAACTAATGGGTTTAGAAAAAAATAAAAAAGAGTAGCCTGGCAAAAATGATTAGCAGCGTGGGATGAAGTAAAACTAAAACCAGATCCACATGGCACCAATAATCTCACAAAACTTTTGAAATCAACATCATTACATGGTCTAATCCTTTCTACAGTTTTTTTGATTATTTCACTGCTTATCTGATCACTCATCAACAAACCAATAATTATAAAAATAAAGATTACAACACTTTTACTCTTATAATATTTAATCAACAAAATCGATATGATTAAATACAGAGGTATCCAAAAAAACTTATTTCTAAATAGTGGAAAAAGAAAATCAAAAACAGGATTTTGACAACCACTATTGATGAGTTTGAATAGGTATTGATCAATATAAATAATTGAATCTAACATGCAACAGCTACTAAAATCAAACGATCAGAAGTCTGACGCTCAAATTCTTCTAAATTGTAATTTCCAAATGAATGGAGCAACTTAAATCCAGTTTTTTCAAAAAGATTCAAAAAATCATCCAATTGAAACCCTCTGACCATTTCTTTAAAAAAATATTCCTGCCCCTTGTCTGAAAATCTTATTTCCTTGACGATGTAAGCGTTTTCAACGTATCTGTTAATATTGAACTCAATTTCTGCAACGATTTTAGTTTCCTCTAAAATTAGGCTCTGAATTACACGATAAGCATTCATAAAATCAATTACAAGGATTCCATTCTCTTTTAATTCACCATTTATAGATTTCAAAACACTTAGATGCTCCTCTTCTGAATTGAAGTAACCAAAACTTGTAAACAAATTAAAAACAGCATCAAAGTTCAAACCTTGAATCTGTTCTCGCATGTCCTGAACCTGAAACTTTAAATGTTCATGTTCGAATTGCCGGGCATATAAAATACTTTCAGGCGACAAATCGACACCCAGAACATCATATCCTTTTTCGGACATGTATATTGAATGTCGGCCCTTCCCGCAGGCTAGATCCAAAATTTTAGACCCCTTCTCTAATTGAAGATGACCCAAAAGATGATCTATAAATAACTGAGCTTCAGCTTCATCTCTGTTTTGATAAAGAATGTGATAATAAGGTGAATCAAACCAAGATGAAAACCAAGCCATGATATTTTTTGAAACTGTTAAAACAATAAAATTATTTTGACCCTACATCTAATCTATTGACAAAATTTGCCATGCATTTCTTTTTGAATCCATAAAACCATTTGGCACAAAATTGATCTTATCAATCTTAGACACCAAACTTGGGTTATTCAAAAATGAGATTTTAAATTCTTTTGCAGAAGCACCACTATCTGTAGAATCATCTAAAAGTTTTTTCAAAATACTGTAGTTACCGTCAAGTATTTTAAGCTCAATTTGCTGAGCTTGGTACTGGCCTTTTTCAACTTTAAGAACAGAGCATTTGAAATTGTGAAATAAACCATCTGGTGAATATTCATCAATTTTAACATTAACAGTGAGTTCTGCTTCTTTCTTGAAAATATATTTCGACTTGATCGTATTCCAGTCTTTCAATTGTCTATGATGCCACATTTTTACGACTGTTCCATTATGCAACAATATTAAACCAGGACTTGATCTGATAATGGTTTTAACCAGCTTTTCATCACTCTGGATAAAATCAAAAGCCAGGGATATTTCATGTCTGAAATTTTCCAATTCATCTTCTTGATTTCCATTTTTATTAACATCTGTTATGTGATGATACATAGCTGTCGCTTCAATTCCATCCTTTCTGGCATCATCAGTAATTCTTCTAATTTTTTTCCATGGCCCTTGGTTTTTGGGATTGATATCATCTGCTACAATCCATAATGCATATCCATTAGAAGCAAAAACCATTTGTTTGCTTCCATCCATTTCGGTAATTTTAGAATCACATCCTTTAGAAATAATTTCTTCTTTGGTTTTATCTTTTTGAATTTCCCATAAATTTTTGCCATCCTTCCCTTTGTCTTCCCAGATAAAAGGCATATTAACTATCTCATCAGCTGAAACAATCTTATCCTGACCAGTTTCTCTATTTTTGTAGACATAGATAATTTTCTTTTTTGGTGCATTGTACTCACATTCTGCCCTGGCTAAAGCAATATTTGTTCCTTCCTTGAATGGTCTGAAATCAACCATAGGCAAAGCAAAGTAGAAATTCATCAAACAAAAGACAGTAACCCCTACACTAAACAAAGAGGTCATGATACCTCTGACAGTCACAGTTCCTATTTTTAAATCAGAACTGATAATAAATTTTAAATCTTTGGTTTTAATAGCAATGATTACTGAAAACAAGGTCAATAAAACATCCTTTAAAAATGTCTCAACAGGCAATAATTTCATAAAATCTCCAAAACATCCGCAATCTGAAACTCTGATACTGGTTTCTTTAAATGCCTGCCAATTGTTTATGTCATAAAAAGCTACTCCGTCAGGAAGATAACCTGTCAAATAATTATAACCTGTCAAAAAGGTAAAGAATAACATCATCAGCAAATTTAGAACTGTCGTCCAAGCCTTGCCATGTCCAAGGATTAAATTGATACCTATCACCACTTCAACCACAATCATTAGCAATGCAAATGGAAGTGCAAATGGTTTCATAAATGAAAGAACAGGTAGTAACAAGGTAAAATAATCTGCCATTTTATAAGCAGTTCCTAATGGATCCAAGGCTTTAACTGCTCCCGAAAAAATCAACAAACTACCTACAAAATATTGCAAGAACCACAAAAGAGGTTGCATCTTGGCATATTTAGCTAATTTTGCATGTCCAACACCAAGACTTAATGTTAAAAAAGCTGCTACAATAGCAATGTAAAAAAACAATGTATAAACTGTCATATCTCAAAAATTTTATAATCTATTCTGATAATCTGATTAAAGCAAACAAAGCATAATTTATGATATCCTGATAACCCGCGTCCAATCCTTCAGACACTAAGGTTTTTCCTTGATTATCTTCAATCTGTTTAATCCTAAGTAATTTCATAAGTATCAAGTCAGTCAATGAACTAATCCTCATTTCTCTCCAAGCTTCACCGTAGTCGTGATTCTTATCCATCATCAAATCTCTCGTTTTGAAGGAATAAACATCATACAAATCAGCCGCTCTGGATTCTTCTAATTCAATCTCTTCGTGATCAGACATATCCAATTGAATCAAAGCCATAATACTATAATTCACTAAACCAATAAACTCATTTTCAACGCCATCTTCTACTTTTTGTTCACCTTTTTCCTCAATGCTCCTGATTCTTTTAGCTTTTATGTAAAGTTGATCAGTCAAGGAAGATGTTCTGAGAATTCGCCAGGCTGTTCCATAATCTTTTGTTTTCTTGATAAAAAGATCACGACATTTTTTTAATTGGCTGTTGTACTGCTTAAGCGTTAAATCTGACACTTGAATTATATTTTATATTTCAAAAATTTTATTACTTTCCAGTTCGACTGAAATAAGTTTTTTCTTACAAAACTCCAACAAAAACCTTGACCTTTGAATGTAATAACTTAAAGAATCAATGTTATAGGACTGCTTCTCTAAGTTTTCCAAAATTTCATTTAGTTCATCTAAGGCAGATTCATAGCTGATATTTTCCTCAAAATTCATTTTTTGCAAAAAATTAGTTTAAAACAGGTTTATAATATTGTAATTAGTCGAAATACAAAAATAAGATTTATAATTTAGATATAAAATTATTAGATCCTCTATGTTATTTATCGATTGACCTTTGATTTCTTATGATAAAAATTGAAAATTTAGAATTCGGGTTTAAAAATCAGAAATTATTAAAAAATCCATTTTCTACAATAATAGAAAGCGGAAAATTA
>JBILRD010000191.1:0-4870 GCA_044372845.1 Saprospira sp.
GAAAAAAAGAACCTGTAACATTACCAGTTAAATTTCCGCTGCTTTTAGCTCAGGGAGTTGAGGGTATAGCTGTAGGTCTCGCTACAAAAATTTTGCCTCATAATTTCGTTGAACTGGTAGAAGCCTCTATTGATATTTTAAAAGGAAAATCGGTTACAATTTATCCCGATTTCCAAACAGGAGGTTTTGTCGATGTTAGTAATTATAATGGCGGTAAAAGAGGTGGAAAGGTTAGGGTTAGGGCCAAAATTGAAATTGTTGACAGAAAGTCTTTAATCATAAAAGAAATTCCCTTTAGCACAACAACAGGCGGTCTTATTGAAAGCATTATCAAAGCAAGCAATAAGAACAAAATAAAAATCAAAAAGGTCATTGACAATACAGCAGAACATGTTGAGGTATTGATTGAATTACCTCCCGGAACCTCTCCTGAAATGACATTGGATGCCCTTTATGCATTTACGGATTGTGAACTGTCAATTTCTCCAAATACCTGTGTCATTAGAGATGGTAAGCCAGTTTTTATTACTGTCGAAGAACTTTTGAAATACGCCACTTTCCAAACCAAAGATTTTCTGGAATGGGAGCTGAGAATTCAAGAGGAAGAACTCATGGAAAAATGGCATTTTGCCAGTTTGGAGAAAATATTTATCGAAAATCGAATTTATCAAAAAATTGAGGATTGTGAAACCTGGGAATCAGTTATCTCTACCATTGACGAGGCATTAAAACCCTATGTTGTCAATTTTTATCGACCGGTAACTCAGGATGATATTGTCAAACTGACAGAAATAAAAATCAAAAGAATCTCCAAGTTCAATAAATTCGAAGCAGACGAATACATCCTCAAATTAGAAGAAGGATTAAAGGAGACCAGACATCATTTAAAAAATCTGGTAGATTACACCATTGCTTATTTTACAAAGTTATTAAGAGATTTTTCTGCAGGTCGACATAGAAAAACCACCATTACTCAATTTGATACTATCTCGGCTGTTGAAGTGGTTGTAAACAATGCCAAATTGTATGTCAACAGAGAAGAAGGATTCATGGGATATGGGCTGAAAAAAGATGAATTTGTAGAGGAATGTTCTGATATGGATGACATTATTGTTTTCCATAGAGATGGTAATTTTAGTGTGATGAAAATTGCTGAAAAAGTATTTATCGGAAAAAATCCACTGCATCTAGCCGTTTGGAAAAAACAGAATGAAAGAATGATCTATAATGTAGTTTATGCTGACTTAAAAGCCGGTGTAAATTATGTTAAAAGATTTGCTGTACCAGCTATCACCAGAGATAAAAAATATCCAGTTGCTGATGGTGTGGACAAAGCTTTGATTCTTCATTTCAGCGCAAACCCAAATGGTGAAGCCGAAGTAGTAGCTGTAAAACTTACCCAGTCTTGCTCCGCTAAGAAAAAAGAATTTGATTACGATTTTGCCCAATTAGCTGTCAAAGGACGTGGAGCCAGAGGAAATTTATTAACTAAATACCCCATCAAAAAAATATCTGTAAAAAGCAAAGGAGAATCAACTCTTGGTGCTTTAAAAATTTGGTATGACAGCTCTACTGGAAGATTAAATACTTCGGAGTATGGTGAACTATTGGGAGCCTTTGAAGAAGATGATAAAATCATAGCCGTCTATAAAAATGGCACATACGAAATGACCAATTATGATCTTTTAAATAGATTTGAACCAAAAGATTTACTGAACATTTTACAGTTTGATCAAGAGACTATAATGACTGCTGCCTATTATGATGGGGAAAGAGAATCCACTTATGTAAAACGATTTAAAGTCGAAACGAGCACGCTGAATACCAAATTCGAATTTTTATCAAATAATCATAAAAATACCGAGTTATTATTTTTTACTGTACACCCAATACCTTTCATCAAATTTAGTTACAAAGACAAAAAGGGAAATTTGGTCGAAGCAGAACAATCTCTCAACGATTTTACCGATGTAATGGGCTGGAAGGCTCTTGGTTCTAAATTACAAGATGCCAAAATTTTAAATATCACTGATAAGAGTCCAGAAATTACTTTGGAAGAAGAGGATCTAATAATAGAAAATGAAGATGACAATATCGAAAATGGCGAGGATACTCAACCAAGACTTTTTTAGTAGTAGATTTTTTATCAATAATTAGAACATATTTATTTTTGACAATGTTAAAAGAACTGTTGATTTTCGATTTTGGAGATTAACTTATTTATAGTACTTATGAGTCAAGCTATAGAAACTGATATAATAATAATTGGAGCGGGTCCTACGGGTTTATTTACTGTTTTTGAAGCAGGTTTACTGAAATTAAAATGTCACCTCATTGATTATTTGCCTCAACCTGGTGGTCAATTGACTGAGATATATCCTAAGAAACCGATTTATGACATTCCAGGATTTCCTGAAGTTCTGGCAGGTGATCTGGTAGATAATTTATTAAAGCAAATTGAACCCTTTAAGCCGGGATTTACATTGGGCGAAAGATCTGAAAAGATTGAAAAATTAGAAGACGGGAGGTTCAAAGTTACAACCCACAAAGGAACTGAACATTTTGCTCCTGTCATTGCCATTGCAGGTGGATTAGGTTGCTTTGAACCAAGAAAACCCCCTATCTCCAATATAAATGATTACGAGGAAAAGGGCATAGAGTATATCATCAAAGATCCAGAATTTTACAGAAACAAAAATATTGTAATAGCCGGAGGTGGTGACTCGGCACTCGACTGGACAATCTTCCTCGCTGATGTAGCCGCTGAAATCACTATGATCCATAGAAGAAAAGGATTCAGAGGAGCACCTGACTCTGTTGAAAAAATAGAGAAACTAGCGGAAACTGGAAGAATAAATCTGGTCACAGATGCTCAGGTTGTTGGATTGGGGGGTAATGATAAACTGGAATGGGTTGAAATCGAAAAATTAGAAACTGATAATTTCAAAATTTACTGTGATCATTTTATTCCATTATTCGGACTTTCTCCGAAACTTGGCCCAATAGCTGACTGGAATCTACAAATTGACAGAAGCGCTATTGAAGTTAATACCTTTGACTATAGCAGTTCTGTTCCAGGCATTTTTGCAATCGGTGATATCAATACCTATCCAGGGAAATTAAAATTAATTCTTTGTGGATTCCATGAAGCGACACTGATGGTACAATCTGCCTTTAAAATTATTCATCCTGATAAAAAAGTTCAATTCAAATACACCACCGTTAACGGAATTGATGGTTTTTAAACTTAGATTCGAACTATGAACTTTTTTTCTTTTTACGAAATAGAACCTTGTTTTTTCATCGATGAAAATCTATTGAGAAGAAAATATCTGGAGTATAGCAGAAAATATCATCCTGATTTTTTTGGCAATGATTCCGATGAAAAACAAATGGAAACTTTAGAGCTCTCCAGTCTGAATAATGAAGCCTATAAAACTTTATTAGACTTCGAAAAAAGGTTTGCTTACATCTTAAATCTTCATGGACTTTTGACTGATTCAGGAAATAAATTGGAGATGCCCAAAGAGTTTTTACTAGAGATGATGGATCTGAACGAAAAAATTATGGAGTTGGAGTATAGTAAAGATCAAACTTCGATAACTGATATACAAAACGAAATAGAAATAAATAAAAAAAATCTTTGGGAAGCTATTTTACCAGTTTTAGAACTTTACCAATTTGATTCAATATCCCCAAGCGATCTAAACAAAATACTTGATTATCACTTAAAATCCAAGTACATCAAACGTTTGGAAGATGGCTTAAATGCAAGAAACCCCGAAATATAATTTTTTTTATTGCTGAAAAAACAAAAAAGGTGTTTGTGCAATCAAGAAAATACTTTATATTTGCCCTGCACTTAGCAATTGCGTCACTCGAATGCCTTGATGGCGGAACTGGTAGACGCGCTGGACTCAAAATCCAGTGGAGGCAACTCCGTGGGGGTTCGATTCCCCCTCGAGGTACGCATAAAAAAAGTCCTGATAAAATCAGGACTTTTTTATTTTTATATAACTCAATTCTTACTGCCCATAATATTCAAAGGCACCAAGCTTTCCTTTCTGATTCACTATCTTGATAAAATATCTTAAATCTTGCAATTGATTATCTGACAATCTTTCAGCTGTATAAAATGGTCTGCCAGCAGAATTGTATCTATGGGCTGTATATATCGAACCATTCGGCATATCCAGTAACTCTTTCAAATTTGAGAAAATTTTTCTTTTGTAATCAAGTTTAATATTGGAATAAGGATTATTCAAATGACAATGCTGACAACCTTTTTCAAACAAAATTCTTCCCCTTTCAAAATTACCTGTATAGGTCATTGATTTTCTATCATTTATAGACATAGGATCTTTAAAGGAGGCAGGATAAGCTTCTATATATTTCTTTTTAAGAACGAAAAGAGCCTTTGAAGTACTCGCATTATTCTCAATACCCTGTTTAACTGATTTTAATTCAGATGCACTTAGCTTCAAATCACCCATTTTAAGTTCTAAGGTCCATAGATACATCAAAATAGCTTCGGTTTCCCAATCTTTAAGATCTCTGCCTTTGTTAAAAACTGTGTTACAGGTTTTGATGGCTTCTCTGATCTTTAGGTTGGAAGTCTTGAATAATTCAGCATTAGTACCTTTAACATTGATTTGAAAATCTTGGTTGAAAAAAGTCAAACGATTTACCAATCCATGAAAGGTTGGCCCGGGCAAATATGCTAAATCATTTTTTTCAGCATAAAGTAATCTTTGAATTGGGTCAATTACAGTTAAATCAGAATGTTCTTGTTTACTGACATGACAAGCAACACAATTGAATTTAGTACTTATTTTGGCTGATTTTTTTCCCTTAACCATAGCCCAACCAT